>JAYVEJ010000389.1:0-1684 GCA_043748885.1 Luteolibacter sp.
AGTTTGTGTCGAACCATTTAGTCATCTCACTGGCGAAGGTGGAAACCGTCGGACAGCCGCACGCATCTTCGCAGGCTTTAGCGGCGCCGCGGGCGATGAGAAACTGGGTGTCGAGGCTGGTGGTGGGGTGTGGGCCGAAGCGTGGCGGGACGTTTCCGAGGAGGCAGGTGGTATCGAGGACTTGGTCATAGAACGAGAAATCATTGCAGGGAATGAGGTCGATCCCGGCGGCTTGTTGCTTGAGCCAGTTCTGGCGGCGCAGCTTGCGGCCAGTTTCCTCCAGCTCTTCGCGGGAGAGATTTCCTTTCCAGTAAAGTTCGGTGGCGTTCTTCAGTTCGCGGTGCTCCCCGATGCGCGGGTAGCCGAGGTTATGAGTGCGGATGCTTGGCATGGCCCCGAGTATCAGGAATCTGGCATCATTCACCAAATGCATTTAATCTTGGATCATCATCGACTCTGCTTATGGTGCCGCCGCACCTTATGATTGATATTCGCAAGCTCCGCTCGCTCATCGCCATCGCCGAAACGGGAAATCTATCCCGCGCGGCGCAGCGCCTCCATCTATCACAACCGGCGCTCTCTCATCAGATCAAGCTGTGGGAAGACCAGCTCGGAGCGGGCCTTTTCGAACGGAAAAGCCAGCCGCTGAAACTGAGTCCTATCGGCCAGCGGCTACTGGAGGCGGCGTATGACACGGACCGGATGCTGCGGCAGGCGGAGCGCGATGTTTTCCGCATCCTCGAGGGCGTCTCCGGGCAACTGCGGATGGCGGTGGAATGTCACTCGTGTTTCGACTGGCTGATGCCGTCGATGGATGAGTTCCGCGAGGGCTGGCCGGACGTGGAAATGGATCTGGTCTCGGGATTTCATGCGGACCCGGTGGGCTTGCTGCTAGAAGAGCGGGCGGATCTAGTGATCGTTTCCCGGGCGACACCGCGGGCGGGAGTGAGCTATCATCCGTTGTTCAAATACGAGGTGTTAGCACTGATGGCTCATGGTCACCCGCTGCTGCGAAGGCTTGTTTGCAGGCGCGGGACTTCGCTCGCGAAACACTGGTGACCTATCCGATTCCGGACGAACGCATCGACGTGATTCGCGAGGTTTTGAAACCCGCGGGCATCGAACCCACTCGAAGAACCACTGAACTAACCGTCGCGATTCTTCAACTCGTCGCCAGTATGCGCGGAATCGCGGCGATGCCTGGCTGGGCGGTGCAACCGTATCTGGACCGTGACTACGTCGCGTCCCGACCGATCCGGAAAAGCGGTCTTTTCGCGAACCTCTACGCCGCGACGACTCGTGAAGCCGCGCAGACATCCTATATGATCGAGTTTCTAGCGATCATGAAGCGGGTGAGTTTCAACACGCTCGTGGGCGTAGAAGCCCTGCCGGGATGACGAACTCTGCGGGGCTTATTTCAACTGTGATTATGTTCTAACCACTTGCTGGGAGACTCAGCGTCCTGCACGGCCTGCGCGAGGGCATCAATCGCACGCATGAGCCGGAGAACGCTACTTGCGGAACATTTCCTCAAACGTCCGCCCGGCGGCGAGCACCGCGTAGTCGTCGTAGGTCACTTTTTCGGCAGGTGGCCAGAAGACTCCGGCCGCGATTTGGCCTGCCACCCAGTCGGCGCAGGCTTGCGCGGCGTCGAGATCGGCCATTTCGAAACTGGGCCATTCGT
>JAYVEJ010000390.1:0-11857 GCA_043748885.1 Luteolibacter sp.
GTGAGACGCTCCAGCTACGTTTTCATAAATCCTGATGCGCGGCAGGATCGCATGGCGGGAGGGTGCACAAAAACAGCGGCCCACCGGGGAGGCAAGCCGCTGTTTGGCATAGAGAGAGGAGGGGGTGAAAACTCAAGTTGCCGGTTAGGGAACCGGCGGTGCGGGCGGAGGCGTGGGTTCCTCCGGGGCGGGGCCACCGGTGCGGTGGATGCGCGAGGCGGTGCGCCACTCGGCGAGGATGTCCGGCTCCTGGCGGAAGCGGTTGCGGACGGAGGTGTTGAGCGTGGCGAGGACTTCGCGCGCTTCCTGAATGAGGTTGCGGGTGCGGACGGTGTCGCCGATGTCTTCGATTTTGTCGTCGGTTTGTTCCGCGCCCTTGCCCTCGATCGCGGCGAGATCGGTCGTCAAGTCGGCGACGAAACCGGCGGGCATGTCGTAGGCGATGAATTTGCCTACGGTGGCGGGATTTTGCAGGTGGCCGAGGAAAGCGGTGGAGGTGGCGAGGATTTCGCGGTGGGTGTCGTCGCCGAGGCGGAAGTTGGTGGCAAATCCTGGTTCCGCGCGGGCGATGGAGCGGGCGGTGCCGGAAATGGCTTTGAGGTCTTCCCAGACTTCCGCGAACAGGTGGTTGCGGGCACCGGTGGCGGCGCTGGCGGGGATGCCGGGAATGGAATCGTCCGGGAGGATGTCGGCGGTGATCTGCGCGGAGCGGGCGAGCCCGGCGATGGCATTGCTGCCAACCGGGAAGGCGGCAGCATGGGCGACTCCGAAGCGGTTGACGCGTCCGAGGGCTTGGTAAACGGCGTTGTCTTTATCGTTCATGGTTTTTCGAGTTGGTGTTTTTTCCAACTACCGCCGGACTATCAGGTCGGTGGGTGGAAGGCAATCTGCAAGTTGCCTTCTGGACGTCTAAAGAAGTGGGTTTGAAGGGTTCCCGCCGGACAAGAAAGAGCGCCGGGAAACGCAGGGGCCAAACGATCTAAGATTCACAAGTAACTGATAAATCAACGAGGTTCCAAGCGGAGTCCAAAGTGGACAACCCCGGAGATCGATGTGAATTGCACCCGAGACCGATGTCAACAACGCCGGAGAGATGATTCCCGCACCGGCGGGCAATGTGGCCCGCAGCGGAACGAAATCTCGCCACCACCGGAGACCGATGTGACCCGCAGCGGGGACTATTGTGGACGGTGCCGGAGGTCCTATGACGGCACCGGAAAGGGATGTGGCGGGCACCGGAGGGCGATCTTACTGGCACCGGAGATCGCTTTTCACACGAACCGAAAACGGTGTGGTGCGGCCTTGGGAGCTTGCTGGCCTTGCGGCGGCGGCGGTGATTTTGAAGGATGCTGCGGTTTTGATTGCCAGTGGCGTGGCCAGCCGGGAGAGTTTGCCTGCTTTGAACCCCACGCACCCCGCATGAAAGTCGTCGCCATTGCCAACCAAAAAGGCGGCGTGGGTAAAACCACCACCGCGCTGAATCTGTCCGCCGCCCTCGCGCTGCGTGGCCAACGGGTGCTACTCGTCGATCTCGATCCGCAAGCGAACTGCACCAGCGGTCTCGGCATCGAGCCGCCGGAAGGCTGCAGCATGTATCCGGTGTTGTTAGGTGACACCACGGTGGCCGATCAGATTTTACCGACGGGCCGCGAAAACCTCTCGATCGTCCCCTCAGAAATGGACTTGGCCGGGGTGGAAATCGAGCTGGCCCGCAGCGACGACCATCTCACTCGGCTGCGGACCATCCTCCAGGCGCTGAAGCCTAACGATCTTTTCGAATACTGCATCCTCGACACGCCTCCGTCGTTGGGTGTGCTGATGACCTCGGCGCTCGCGGCGGCGGATGAAATTTTGATCCCACTCCAGTGCGAGTGGTTCGGCTTGGAAGGCTTGGCGAAAATCGTCCATGTCATCGACCAGATCCGCGGCTCGGACGCGAATCCTGGGATCAAGCTCGAAGGCATCGTGATGACGATGTATGACGGCCGGACCTTGCTCTCGCGGCAAGTGGTCGAGGAAGTTTCCAAGTTTTTCCCCGACCAGATGTATGCGACGATGATCCCGCGGACGATCCGGATCGGCGAAGCTCCGAGCCACGGCAAAACAATCTTCGAACACGACGGCACTGGCCTGGGAGCGCTGGCCTATGGCAACATGGCGAACGAATTCCTGACCCGCCACGCGGCGGTCGGACCGCTGCTTGCGGCGAAGTGATGTTCACCCCATCTCACGCCGCGCAAGGCGCTTGGAATGAGGATTGGTGATTGAAACGAGCGAGTTCGGCTGCCAAGCCGCAGGCATGAAAAACGTCGTCGTGATCGACCCGGAGATTCTGGGCGAAGAAGCAGTTTTCGCGGGGACGCGGGTGCCGGTAAGAGGTTTGTTCGACCATCTCGAAGCTGGGGAGTCCATTGAAGACTTTCTGGAAGGTTTCCCCGGCGTGTCGCGCGGGCAGGTCATCGCCCTGTTGGAGGAATCCAAGTTCCACGCCCTTGCTGGAGTCTGAACAATGAAAATTCTGCTGGATGAAAATCTGGACTGGCGGTTGCTTCCCGGACATGAGGTGGAGTCCGTGGCCTACATCGGCTAGTCAGGAATCAAGAACGGAGTTCTGCTGCGGCGGGCCGTGGAAAACAACTATGAGATTCTCCTAACGTTGGTTGGCAATCTGCGGCACCAGCAGGACATCGCGTCCCACCGAATGGCGGTCATCGCGCTCCCTGGCGCAAGCAATCGTCTGGCGGACACGGCTCCGCTAATGCCCTTGGTTCTTGAACAATTGGCAGCCGTCACACCGGGCACGCTGGTTCTCATCGGGTAGGCAAGGCACGCCGGGATGCAGATGCTCAAGCCTGGCGAATGGGAATAAAATTGACCGGAACGGGTGAACGAAGCTGACTGGCGTCGCCCCGCTGCTTGCGACGCCATGATAGCCAAGCGCGTGGAACATCGGGCGGGACAGTGAGGAACACGGATTCCCGCTTGACCTCGGGGCGGCGAATGAAGAGCTTCGCCCATTCTCTTAGAGGCAACCGGCCTCCCGCTTTGTTTTCGTTAGGTCAGCCGAGCGAAATGGAGAGGCATCCGGGGCCGAGAGAACTTCCGCAATTTTCACCACTCACACTTTCATTTTCAACACTATCCATGTTCAAAAAACTTTTTGGAAACTTGTTTTCCAATGATATCGGCATCGACCTAGGGACTGCGAACACACTGATCAATGTCAAAGACCACGGCATCGTTTTGCGCGAGCCGTCGGTGGTGGCAGTCAGGGCGGGGACCAACGAGGTGCTCGCCGTGGGCGATGACGCCAAACGCATGCTCGGCCGGACGCCAGGCAATATCGTCGCGATCCGGCCGTTGAAAGACGGGGTGATCGCGGACTTCGAAGTGACCGAAGCAATGCTCCGGCACTTCATCCGCAAGGTCAACAAAGGCCGCCGCTCGAACCCGCGCGTGCTGATCGCGATTCCGTCCGGGATCACCGAAGTCGAGCGCCGCGCCGTTCGCGAATCCGCCGAACAGGCTGGAGCACGCGAAGTTTACCTAATCGAAGAGCCGATGGCGGCGGCGATCGGAGTGGGACTACCGGTGCAGGAAGCATCGGGAAATATGATCGTCGATATCGGCGGTGGAACGACCGAGGTGGCGCTCATTTCCCTATCAGGCATCGTTTATGCCCGCAGCGTGCGCACCGCCGGCGACGAGTTGGACGAGGCGATCATCCAATACATGAAGCGCGCATACAATCTAATGATCGGCGAGCGGACCTCGGAAGATATCAAGATTCGGCTCGGCTCGGCAGCTCCCCTGCCCAAGGAAATGACCATGGAAGTGAAAGGCCGCGACCTCGTGGCCGGGCTTCCAAAAACCATCACCATCACCTCGCAGGAAATCCGCGAGGCGATGGCGGACCCGCTCAGCACCATCGTTGACGCCGTCCGCACCACTCTCGAACGCTGCCCACCAGAACTCGCCGCCGACCTTGTCGATCGCGGCATCGTGCTGGCCGGCGGCGGGGCGTTGCTCAAAGGGCTTGATCGCCTTTTGCGGGAGGAAACCGGGCTGCCGGTCCACATCGCCGAGGATCCCCTCAGCGCGGTGGCCGAAGGCACTGGCAAGGCGCTTCAGGAACTTTCCCTCCTGAAGCGGGTCACCAACTCCGACCGCTAACCGCGGACCCTTGGGCCCATTCCGGCCATGAAGCCGCTCAATCTCATCGCCCTGCTGCTCTTCCTCGGAGGGGCTGTTTGGGCCATCACGCACAGCGACCGGGCGGTGCGCGAGGTGCAGGATCTCTACTTTTCGGCGATGTCGCCGTTCTTGAAATCTGGCTCGAAAATGGAAACCCAAGCCCGCGCGTTTCTCAAGGAGACGCATCATTCCAAGGAGCTGGAAGTCGAACTAGAAACCATCCGCGCCGAGCTGGGATCGTTGCGGGTGAAAAACTCACTCTACCGGGATCTGGAGCATGAAAACGACCGGCTCCGCCACGCTTTGGACTACAAGAAGGCCACCCATTTCGACGTGGTGCCCGCGCAAGTGATCCGCCGCCAACCGACCACTTGGTGGCAAACAGTGGACATCGATGCCGGCCAAGAACGCGGGATCGGGGTGCAGCGTGCCGTGCTCTCTAACGAAGGTCTCGTCGGCAAAATCGACCGAGTTTACAACGGCCAGAACCGCTCGTCGGTGCTCCTGCTAACCGATGAGAAATGCCAAGTCTCCGCCCGCGTCGAAGGTTCCCCGGAAGTGGGAATCCTCAGTGGCCAGCGCGGACGCTTCGAAGGCAATCCGCTGCTCCGCTTGCGGTTTCTATCCACCGATGCCGCACTCCGCCCGGGGCAGCGCGTCTTCACCACGGGCCGGGGAGGAATCTTCCAGTCTAATATTCTACTTGGAACCATCGAGTCCGTCGAAAAAGGCCCCCTGGATTCCGAAGCTCTCGTCCGGCCCTCGGTGAACTTCGCGGATCTCGGCACGGTATTCGTCGTGCTCTCCACCGATTCCTGACCCGTTCGTGATCCGTTACTCGTTCATCACCATCTTGCTTCTGCTCGCCTCGTTCGTGGTGCAGCAGTTCCTGCCCGCGTTCACGGGGATGCATCACTCGCGGATTTTGTTAGTGCAATTGGTCTTCTTGTGCGAGGCCGTCACCGTGGGGCAGCCGACGATGCTGCTGCTTGCCTTCATCGGCGGGTTTTTCTGGGATGCACACTGCGCACTCGGCCCGCAAGGCGGCGATCCAGAAGTTTATACCCAGCAGGTTGAGTCATTGCGGTTTGGTTACTCGATCTTCCTATTTGGGGCGATGGGCTTCCTGATGCAGGGCATCCAACCGCTATTCAAACAAGGTAAATGGCAGTTCTCCGCGATGCTCTCTGGCATCGCCGTCTTTCTATATCTAGCAGCCGAGTATGCGATCATTAACTTCGTCCGCGGCGACTTCGTGCTCTCGAAAGCGACACTGATGCAAATGCTATTCACCTCGCTTCTCACGATGATTTTTTCACCGTTGGTCTTCTGGTTGTTATTCAGGATCGCGAAAGCCTGCGACCACTCAATCAACCCCGAAGCCGGCAAGAAACGCCGCCGTGCCTTCTAAAGAGCTATGGAACCTAGCTACCGACTCCGGCTCTATTTGCTGACGGCCCTCGTGCTCGTCGGCTTCGGTGCGCTGTTGTCCCGCTTGCACGAGTTCCAGATCGTGCGGCGTGACGAGTTTCTACAACTCGTGCCGGGAAATCGCAGCGTCACCGTCCGCGAGCCAGGCATCCGTGGTGAGATCACCGACCGCAATGGCATCACCCTTGCTCGTAACTTGCGCAACTACGAGGTCTCCTTCAACCTCGATGAAATCCGCCAGGCATATCTAACGCAACATGACGACGACCCAACTATCCAACGGCTAACCAAAGAGAAAGGTATGCCGCGAAAGCGTTCAGAGAAAGATATAGATGCCATCGTCAAGGAAACCACTCTCAGCGTCCTAAACAGTCCGAAGCTCGCGCTATTTAGACCTTACAATGCGAATGATCTGAGTGTTCATTTCCGCACCCACGGCGGTCTCATTCCTTTTAGTTATCGCTCGGATTTATCATTTGAGGAGTTCGCGAAATTCGCCGAGCACAATCTGGATTTGCCCGGAGTCTATCTGAGTCTCCGCCCGCAGCGCGACTATCCCTACGGCTCACTCGCTAGCCACGTCCTCGGCTATTTGAAAAAATGGGAAAAGGGCGATGTCCCTGAAAGTGCCATGCGCAAGTTCGACCACTACATCGGCGATGATAAAGGCATCGCTGGAGTGGAGGCCTCGATGGATGCCATTCTGCTAGGGCCGGAAGGACAGAAGACCATCGTGAAGGATGAAAAGGGCCGCACCATCCGGATGTCGGACTACACCAAGCCCGGCATCGGGGCGAAGCTCAAGCTCACGATCGACGCGGGTGCGCAGTATCTATTAGAAACTACACTCCGCCTCGCTGGCCGCTCGGCGGGCGTGGTGATGGACGTGAACACTGGCGAGGTTCTAGCCATGGCCTCGGTGCCTGACTTTAACCCTAACGATTTCTTCCCCAGCATTTCGAAGACGAATCTAGATGCCTACAATCATAATAAACTTTCCCCACTGTCGAACCGCGCGATCTCCCAGTTTGCGCCGGGTTCCACGATGAAGATCCCCACGGCTATCTCGGCGGCGCTGGCTGGCAGGGCTGGCAGCCGTTACTCCTGCAATGGGTATGTCAGCTATGGCAGTGCGCAAGTGAAGTGCTGGATCTTCCGGCAGCACGGGGGAACGCACGGTGGCCAGAATCTATCCGAGGCGATCCAGCATTCCTGCAATCCCTATTTCAACATCCTTGCTAATACCATTGGTAAAGAGGCCATGGTCGAGGGTTGCTCGATGGTAAACATCGGCAAGCGCACCGGAATCGAGCTTCCGTCGGAAAACCCAGGCATGTTACCCGGCAGCCGCATGTGGCGCGCCACCTATCCCAACGCAGCGATGACTGGACATGAAATCGCTATGCTATCGATCGGCCAAGGAACCTCGATGGCGACACCATTGCAGATCTGTGCCGTCGCGGCCTGCGTCGCCAATGGTGGTAAATACTATCAGCCGCGGATTGTCAAACAAGCGGTGTCCGAAGATGGCAAGATCGTGGTCGAAGATATACCAAAACTCCAAGTAGATATCATACAGGCCGGCATCAAGCCCACCGACCTCGAACTGATTCGCAAGGGCATGTGGATGTCCACGAACTTACCCGGCGGAACTTCAGGCAAAGTCAAACTTGCCAATATAGCCGTCGCCTCGAAAAGCGGTACCGCGCAGTGCTCGGACAATGGGAAACTCTCAAACAACTCATGGGTCATGAGTTTCGCGCCCTATGATAATCCGAAGTATGCCATTTGCATCCTCGTCCAAAACGGCGGCTCCGGCGGCGGTGTCTGCGGCCCGTTAGTGAACCTCGTTTATCGCGGTTTATTCGCCCGCGACAACAAGGGAATCCGCCTCCCGGTGAAACCCATGACCAAGGTCTTGGGCAATACCGACCGCATTGAGAAGTCTATCGAAATTTCCCCGGAAATGATTGCGGCAGTCGAAGCTGGCGATACCGAACCCGCGCCGTACGCGATCGCGGTCGCCGCCACCCAAGTGGCCCCGGTTGAAGAAACCTCTGGTGAGACCGGTGAGGAAGCCGGCGACGTCGCGGCTGAAATACCGGTCGTGCCCTCCACTGCGGATATCCCCACTCCCACCATCACTCCCGAGGTGGATGCTGAGGGTTCGGAGATTCCCAAAGCGGTTCCCGTGAAAGAACCCTGATTTTACCCATAACCAACCACAACCTCTAACACCCTTACTCCTATTAACATGATCCAACATATCAAGAGACTCCTCGGCATCGGCAAACCCGATCCGTCGCGGGGCAATTCCATCATCGTCAACGTCGAAAAACTCGAACGCCGCGTCGCCCTGCTAGAAGATGGCGTGCTCGAAGAATACACCGTCGAGCGCGAGGGCGACCAGAACATCGTCGGCGGCATTTTCAAAGGCCGCGTCAAAAACATCGAGGGCGGACTCAAGGCGATGTTCGTGGACATCGGGCTGGATAAAAACGCGTTCCTCCACTTCTGGGACGCCATTCCCGCCGCGCTCGACGGCGGGCTGGAGGAAATCCAGCGCGAGGGCAAGAAGAAGCAGCCGCAGCGCAAGATCACTTCCAAGGACATCCCGGACATCTATCCGATCGGCTCGGAAATCGTGATCCAAGTTTCCAAGGGACCGATCGGCACCAAGGGTCCGCGCGTCACGACTAACATTTCCATGGCCGGCCGCTATCTCGTGCTGATGCCCTTCACCGAGCAGTTCGGCATTTCCCGCAAGATCGAGGATCCCAAGGAGCGCGCTCGCCTGCGCAAGATTGTCCAGAAACTCCAGGTCCCCGAAGGCATGGGCATCATCATGCGGACCATCGCGCAAGGCACCCGCGCGCGTCACTTCGTCCGCGATCTCCACATGCTGCTAGAGCAATGGGATGAAATCGAAGCCCGCCGCGTGAATAACGCCGCGCCTGCCTGCATCTTCCAAGAACCCGGCCTCATCGAGCGCACCGCCCGCGATTTCCTTACTGACGAGATCGACCAAGTGATGTGCGACGACGCCGACACCACGGAAATGATCCGCCAGATCGCTGGCAAAATTTCCCGTCGGGCCAAGCGCCGCATCCATTACATGCCGACGACGACCCAGCCGATCTTCGAGCGAGTCAACATTCAGAAGCAGATCGACGAGGCATTTTCCCGCCAAGTCTGGCTGAAATGCGGCGGCTACATCGTGATTGATGAAACCGAGGCACTCATCGCCATCGACGTCAACACCGGTCGCAACCGTGGCTCGAAGGACGTGGATAAGATGATTCTCGAAACCAACGTGGAAGCCGCCGTCGAGGTCGCCCGCCAACTCAGGCTGCGGAATATCGGCGGACTGGTCGTCATCGACTTGATCGACATGCGCCACCGCAAGGACCAGCAGACAGTCTATAAAGCGATCAAGGACCGGCTCAAGAAGGACAAAGCCAAGACCCAGGTACTCCAAATTTCCCCGGTCGGGCTGATGGAAATGACCCGCCAGCGGCTCAATGAATCGCTGCGGGATTCGATGTATGAGCCATGCCCGTATTGCCAAGGCCGCGCGCGAGTGAAAACGCCGATGACGATGTCCGTTGAGATTCAGCGCCGTCTCAACACGGTCATTCAGAAGCACCGCGAGACCGTGGGAGATATCATCGTGGTGGTGAACACGGATGTGCTCAACCGTTTCAAGAGCGAGGATGCCAAGCTGCTAGGCGAGCTTGAGCGGTCGCACTCGGGTCGTTTAATTTTCCGCTCGGACCCTACGCTGAACCGCGAGCGCTTCCATATTGTGGACGCCGCGACTGAGAAGACTATCGACCAAGGGTGATGGAACTCAGCGGTCGGATCCGGCGGATCCGACCGATTTTTTTAGGGTAAACTGCGCGTGCCTTTGCACTCTGGGTAACCGGAACAACCCCAGAATTGCGAGCCCGCGCGTGGTCCTTGGCGGGCCGTGCGCAGAACTAATGGCTTGCCGCAGAGCGGGCAGTCTGGGGCTTTATCCGACGGATCGGTCGGATTTTCTTTTTGCCGCTTCCGCTCCGCGATCCTCGCCACTGCGAGTTGCTCGCTGTAGCCGCCGCCTTCCACGAAATCCCGCTCCAGCGCACTGATTTGCCGATCCAGCAGGTAGTTTGTTTGGTGAATCAGGCAAAGCAGCGTATTGGCCACCACCTCGGAGTCGGCGTGCTCTAGCCAATGCGCGTAGGCTTGCCAATGGACCACCGGATCCGACCGATCCGGCTGATCGGACCGATCTAATTTCTTTCCCACCGCCCGCACTGCTAAGGCTTCTGGATCGTTTTTTGACCACGCGCGTAGTTTGTGCTGCCGGAGGAAATCCTCATAGTCTAGCAGCAGCTCTTCGAGGCTTGCCCGCGCCACGTTTACCAAGCGCAGTTCGGTCTGGCTGGTCGTCGCCGCCGCGCGGCTGCCTTCTGCGATGTTTTTCCCTCCGCTGCGGGCCGCTTGCACCATTTGGTCATGCGTCCGCGAAAATTTCCCGATGAACCGGTCGCAAAATGAGACCGTGCCGTCATAGACGACCGTGGCGACTTGATAGCTGCGCAACTCCCGGTAGCCCCCGCTCGGCCGCAAGCGGCGATGCTCATTCGGTCCGTCGGATGATGGGTCTGGCATGGTCCAGCTCATCTAGCAGGAAGCCCGCGCCACCGCAAGCATGGGGTTTGGGGGAAATCATCGGTCGGATCCGGCGGATCCGACTGATTTCTTCACTCCTTAGCCGGCACGTAAATCAAGCCGCCGCCGTTGATGCAGTAGCGCTGGTCGGTGGGTGTCTTGTAGCCTTCACCTTCGAAGACGTGGCCGAGGTGGCCACCGCAATTGGCGCAGGTGACTTCGGTGCGGGTGGTGCCCATGCTAACATCTTTTTTGAGAACCACGTTCTCAGCCTTGGCTGGATCGTAGAAAGATGGCCAACCGCAGTGGGAATCAAATTTTTGCTCGGAGGAAAACAACAACGCGTTGCAGCCGGCGCAGTGATAGGTGCCTTTGCCTTGTTGTTTAAATTCCTTATAAACCTCGCCGTTAGCGCGCTCGGTGCCGGACTCGCGTAAAATATGGTATTGCTCAGGAGTTAGCAGTTTCTTCCATTCGGCATCGGTCTTGACGACTTTGGCGGCAGGTTCAGCGGGAGTTTCGAGGCGGGTTTCCATAACAGGTTTCTTTTTGTCTTCGGCGGAGCAGGCGGCAAAGGAGAATGCGCTGCAAAGGATGATGAGGAGAGGGTGGCTTTTCATATCAGGTCAGAGCCGCGGGAGGGTGGTTTATTCCATGGCCTGCGGCGAACGTCGGACGGGACGCTCAATCATCAAGGTAAAATAACAGGTCGCTCAAGGTGTCCAAGGTCTCTCTCAGATCCTTCCAGTCTCGTGCTTCGATCGCCGGGGCGATTTGCGCCAAGATCGCCTGCATGGCGGTGGCATCGGACTCGGCCACCCCTTGGTCGATCACTTTGCGCGCCCGGTTGCGCAGGCTTTTGGCGGAGGCCAGCAGGCTGGCGGAATCGTCGATTTCATCGACCTCGATGACGACATCGGCGTCGTCCGGCAGGAAATTTTCGCTTGCCGACTCCTGCTCGCCGAACAATGCGGCCAGATTGGTGCGCGCGGCATCAAGGTTGATACGGTGCTGGCCGGCGGTGTCGATGGTGACGGATTTGACGAGCCCAGTCCGCTTCTCGGTGGCGGTGGCGGTGAGCAGGCCGCTGAGGTCGATGCGGAACTGCACGATGATTTCGTTTCCGCCTGGAACCTTGGAAAGCCCTTCGATCCGGAACTCGCCGATCCGCAGGTTTTCCTCGGGCAAATCGCTTTCGCCCTGATAGACCTCGACCTGGACGGCCTCCTGATTGTCGTGGGTGGTGGTGAAAAGCTCGCCCTTGGTGACTGGCAGGGCGGTGCCGCGCCGGACGACCGGGCAGCAAATGAGGTCGCCGCCCATGTATCCCTGCTCCACCAAAGCCAGCACGCTGTAGGTGTGGGCGGAAATATCGATAAGGATCGCGGGTGCGGGCTGGCCGGCGAGGGCCGCGCCTTGGATGGCGGCACCCATCGCCACGACCAGATCGGGATTGATTTCGTGGCGCGGCTCCATGCCGAGTTTTTGCATCAGCAACTCCTGCACGAAAGGGGTGCGGGTGGCTCCGCCGACGAGCATGACCTTGTCCAACTCGTGCGCTGTCACACCAGCGTCG
>JAYVEJ010000391.1:0-1682 GCA_043748885.1 Luteolibacter sp.
CTCCATCACACCTAACGCGACGCCGAGAATGTTTCCTTCTGTGCCCTTCTTGCCGGAATGTAGCAACCCGATGGCTCCCGTTTTTCGATCTGCGAGCCAGATCGCGCCGCAATCCGCCACGTAAATCGCGAGCACAACACCAGACTTTCCGGTGACGAGCCCATCGCTGTCCGCCACCACAGGCAGCCCATCGGGTGCCAGAACTTGCGAGCTTACAGGAACGACAGCCACTTTCGTTCCATGCACTTGTTCAGCACGCCACCACTGGGCGGAGGCTCCGGCGAAATCGAAAACCGCACGCTCATGATGTGGTCGCAGCAATTTCATCGCCTCATCCCGGTCGCCTTTGATGGGCAAATCCGGCACCCGCCCGATCCATGCGGCACGCACGCCGGGGATCGAATTTAAAGGATCTAGAAAGGGGAACGCCTCCGTCACCCGGGGACGGTAACGGAGGCGCTGAGGATTCGCCAAGCTGGTTTATTCAAAGGTGAAACCTAATTGATCACGCGATCGCACGACCTTGAATGGCGCGCTTGGTGTGTTCAACGGCTTCAGCCTGGTCTTCATCCATGCCTGCCAGAATGCCAGCCAGATCGTTCGCGATTTCCGTACGCATCTTCGAAACGAGTTCGATTCCTTTGGAGGTGATGCGGACCATGATTTTACGGCGATCTTCAGCAGCGTGCACGCGCTCAACGTAGGACAATTTTTCCAACCGATCGACTAAGCCGGTGGCAGCGGCGGTCGAGTGGCCCATCTTTTTCGCAATGTCGGACATCGTGAGATATTCTTCGCTGGATAGGTAGGTTAGGAGGAAGAACTGCGGAAACGAGATGTTTCCTTTGTTGAGTTCAGTTGACAGGTTCAGGATGCAGCTCCGCTGTGTAAACAGGACGAAGTCAGCAAGACGGTCCGCGTCGGCTTTCACCGAGGCGCCCGGGGCGTTCATTGTTTTCATTATGGCTGGTTGTAGTGTTCATGTTTCGGGACATGTAAGGGGGCACAGCCATTGCGAAAGAGAAGCTACCCGGTAACCCGGATAGTAATCAACTCTAAAATGAAATATTTCTGGCTGTGCGTAGTTCTTCAAACGGGACATTTTTAAAATACGCGCATCTTAGAGGTTTTGAAAGCAAAGAATTCCCGAAAAGTTAATTATTTTTTTGAACTTTTGTGGCGGGTGGTTCGTCCTGAAATTGAGGGAGTTGCGGGCTTGTTAACAACGGCGTGGGCTTGACCACCTGTTGGGAATAGACCGCGTCACCCACCTCGACGGAGCCGGACTGGAGGTCGGCAGCAGCGAATTCGCCCAGTTTTTCGCCAGTGGTCCGCAGGTTGGCCGTTCGGTCATCCGGGCCTTGAGTTGTCAAAATGCCACCTGATTCCATATTCCATTTGCCGTAACTCTGGATCAAAACAAAACGTGTGTCGGCGGGAATCGAAGCGATTCGTCCAACTAGCTTCGGTCCTTCCACAACGGGCTTTTTCGCTTCTTCCTTCGGCTTTTCCGGTTTAGTTGAACCGCACGAACAGACAGCCCATGCTGCAAAGAGAAGGGGTAAACTCGATTTCATGGGCAAAGTCTGGCATCACTTCGTCCGCAATGAAATCCGGGATTTCACGGCGGTAGCAATCGCACTTCATCCGCCTGGATCAGTCGCTCAAGCCCATTTTCAGTG
>JAYVEJ010000392.1:0-1681 GCA_043748885.1 Luteolibacter sp.
TCAGTCGCCAAGTCCAGCGGCTCCTTGCCGAAGTAGCCCAGCGCGGCGGAGCGCAGACCGTAAAATCCGCTGCCGAAGTAAATCCGGTTCAGATAGAAAATGAGAATTTCGTCCTTCGAGTAGCGGTCCTCGATCCGCTGCGCGAGGAAGGCTTCGACCAGTTTCCGCTCGATCCGGGATTCTTTGCGCAGCACCGCCTCATCCTTGAGATTGTAAGCATTGCGGGCTAACTGTTGGGTGATCGTGCTCGCTCCTTGGTTGCCGCCCTTCGCATTGAGGATCACCGCTCGCGCCACGCCGATGTAGTCCACGCCGTGATGAGTTAGAAACCGCGAGTCCTCGCCAGCACGCAGGGTTTTGATGAAAATTTCTGGCACTTGTTTGAGTGCGATCACACTGCGGTTCTGGACAAAAATCCGCCCGATCTCTTTGCCGTTGCGGTCGAGAATGATGCTCGGCTCCTCGAGATCGTTGATGTGATTCAGATCATAAGTCGCCGCGCGCTCGCGGTAGGGCTTGGTGTAGCCAACCGCGAAGATCCAAGCCGCGCCGCCGCCGATGATGCCTAGCAGAAGCAGGCTCAGCCAAAAGCCTTTGCGCTTGAAGAACCAGCCACGGGTGCTTTTCTTCCGATTCGATATTTGAATGTTAGCCATGCCGGATCCAGTTTCATCACCGCCTTCGCTAGCGGTCACGCGAGCACCAGACTATGGGATCGCCGCGCCGCCCGCAACCCCTTCGTTGGAGGGGATTTTACGCGCCCGGATCGCGCGCGACGGCCCGCTGCCATTTGAGGATTTCATGGCGGCTGCCCTGTATGATCCGGCGCAGGGCTACTACGCCAGAGAGTCCCGCCAAGTCGGGCGGGGAGGGGACTTTTTCACCAGCGTGAGCGTGGGTCCGTTGTTTGGTGAGTTGTTAGCGCGACGGTTTCTGCGGGAATGGCGTGAGTTTGGCTCGCCCGCGCAGTGGCGGATCATCGAGTGCGGCGCGCACGACGGCACGCTGGCCGCCGACATTTTGGGCGCGATCTCGCAGCTCGCCCCGGCGGCATTCCGTGCGCTTGAGTATGCGATTCCCGAACCGCTCCCCCTACTTCAAGCGGCCCAGCGCCAGACGCTCGCTGGATTTTCCGGGAAAATGAAATTCATCGCAAGCGCCAGCGAGCTTTTCGCAGAGCCGCTGCCCGGCATCGCCTTCGGCAATGAACTGCTAGACGCCTTGCCGTTTCACGTCGTCGAGTGGCAGGACGGCGGCTGGCGCGAATGCCGCGTCGCGAACAAGGCCGCCGGCAACTTCGAGTGGGATAGCCACGCGCCCTGTCTGCTAGACTTGCGGGCGCTGGGTGAAAATTTCCCCGCAGGCTACCGCACCGAAGTCCGCACGAACTATCAGAGTTTTCTCGAGCCACTCACCCGCTGCCTGTCGTCCGGTCTGTTATTGTGGCCGGACTACGGCTTCGCCCGGCCCGAGTTCTATCAGCCAGAGCGCCGCGCCGGCACGCTCCGCACCTTTTCCAATCACCGCGCTGCGGAAAATCCCTTCGCCAGCCCCGGCGAGATCGACATCACCGCGCACGTTGATTTCACCGCCGTCGCCGAAGCCGCGATCCGCCTAGGATGCCAGCCGCTCGCATTCCAAAACCAAGGTGCATGGCTCATCCACGTCGGTCGCGAATGGC
>JAYVEJ010000393.1:0-4632 GCA_043748885.1 Luteolibacter sp.
CACCTAAGGTGGTGGCTTGGACATACACCACCGCCCCCTCGGCCCTTGGGTCAGTTTGGCGGCATCGTTGCGGTCGATGCCGACCGCTGTCCGGGAGGATTTTCAAGTCCCCGTCCACCGATGTGGTTCAACGGAGACCGCGGCAAAATAGGAATTCTAGCAAGAGGAAACTCGCGGAATCTCAAATCTCCTCACAGCGGGAGTTTCTGCGCCCGCCGCCACTTGCCAATGGGCAACAGATCCGCCGAGAACCCGGCCTAACAAAGCCGGACCATGTCCTTGATGAACTGCCCCCACAGGAAAACCAGGCCGCGGGGGGAGTAGCGGAAATGGCCGTCGCCAGTGAGGCGGATGATCCCTGCGGCGAGGTTGTGATTCACCTGCGTGCGCATTTCCAGCTCGATGTCGTCTTCGATTTCCTCGGGGTCCGGCATTCTCAGCCGGTCCGCCGGGATTTTCAAGCGGCCGAGATAGTTCCGGTGATCGGCTAAAATCTGGTGGAAGCAACTGCGCTCACAGGGGACGTGATTCCAGCGCACGTTTGGCGGGCATTGGAGGGTGGGCGCGAAGGGGAAATTGGTGGTGCGCCAGATTTTTCCGTCTGAATCATGCGAGGTGATAGAAATGAAAGCGAAGGCCACATCGCTTTGTTCGCAGAGACAGACGGCCGCCACCGCGCGTTCTTCCGGGTGCCAGAACAAGCGGAAAAACTGCTGCATTCCAGCCCATTCCCAGCCGCAGTCCGAGACGTGCTCGAAGCCCGCTTCCTCCATCGCCGCAGCGGCTTCGGTGGCGTTTGGGAAAAACGAGGGGTTCGGGACTTGCCGGTGGCGGAGCCGGTTGTTGAGCGGCAAGCGCATCCGCCGGATGCGCGTGAGCAGCTCGATCCACGGCAGAAAAAACCACAACACCGCACCCAGCAGACCGCTCCACACGCTGCCCGTGATGAAGTAGAACAGCCCAAAACTCGCAGCCAACATCGTCAGTGCCCCGAACTTCCGCAGGCAGTTAGAGCGCGATGAACGCAGTGCCACGGCGAGCACAACCAGGCCGATGACCGTTAGAGTTTCACGCATGAGGATGGGGTAGAAGAGACCGCGCCGCGCAGGCACTTGCTACGGTTCCCATGGATGCCGGAACCGCGCAAGAGCTTGTTTTCAAAGCATTCGTCGATTCAGCCCCAGGCTTTTCCTAGCAGCTCCCGCAGTCGGGCTGGCTCGGTGGCGGAAGTCTTCGCGACAAATCCTCGGGCGTGGGTGAAGTGGACATCCTCGCAATCCTCAATCCGCGTGAAATCGAGACCCGGATGATCGTTGTGGCGGGACATCCCGAAACCACCTCCCCGGCGATCTGGATAGACCTGGCCGGCGATTTCGCCCGCTTCGGGATGCGCGTCGATGAACCGCGCTAACCCCGCCGACGGCTCGTCCGCCAACGGCTCCACCCGTGGCATGAATAGCACCTTGAACGCCCCCTTCGGCGTCTCGATTTCCCAAAACTCCCCCACCTCGCCGATGGTGTCGAGCCGGGCACGCAAGTTTCTAACATAGTCTAGCAGGTCACTACCGATCCAGCGCATGACTTCCCACAACGGCTCGCCTGGCTGCAATTCCGTGGCGGCGGCGAAGCGGCGGAGCAGCGTGGTATCAATCGGCGAGTTCAGTTTGAACAAGGTTTCCCGCGCCACGCCCAGCCACTTGGCCGTCTCGTTCGGGCCGCGCGTGTCGAACCATTCGGCCGGCTCCAGCCAGTCGCAAAACTGCCGCGCGTCGTCGTAAATCCCGAGGTGTTGCAGCACCAAACTCAGCGCACACAGCGGCGGATGATCTTTGGGAAATTGATGGTGATCGAAATTTCCCCGCTCCGGCGCGTGCTCGTGACCGGCATCAACCACCGCCGTGGTTAGATCCGCTAGGTCGGCGGCCGTCGGCTCGCGGCGGACGATGGGCACCGGGTTCTCGGCCAGCAACAAGCAGCAAGCGAGAAACTCGTCCTTATGCGAGCCGCCGGGGTGAGTCAAAATTTGGGAAAACGTCATGGGCGCGGCACCATACGGATTGCGCCCCGCTTGGGAAGTGTTTTGGATTTGTCCCCGGAGTGCGGCGGCAGAGCGCAGCACCGGCACCGCTTTGGATTCTCCCGCGCCGGCCAAACCTGAACAGCCAAGCACCGCGAATTTGGCGAATCTATTGAAGAAGCCCATCGCGTTTCGGTGAGCACACCGGTCGCGAAACGCGCGTTGACCCGAATCAGAACATTTGGCACTTTGTCGCATCGTGAAGGCATTCGAAGAAATTACCAAAGATGCGATGGACTTTTTGCCAAGAGAAAGAATCGCGCTTGCCGGACTTCTCCTTGAGACAGCGGGCGAGCCGATGGATTCGGGAGCTGACGCCAAATGGGAATCCGAGCTTGAAGACAGCATTCGCGCGATTGACGAAGGACGGGTGACGGGCGTGGCATATGACGACGTCATGAAGGAAGCAACGAGACGTCTGAAGTCGTGATCATTCGATTTGTCGAGGACGCCCGAAACGAGCTTTTAGATACAATTTCCTATTACGAAGAAGCACATGATGGCTTGGGAATGCGCTTTAAAGACGAAGGGGACCGGTGGTTTTGTGGATAGCTCAACATCCTGAACTGCATCGCACGCGCTTTGGTGGCCGCCGACGCATCAATCTGAGAGTTTATCCATGTTACATTCCCTACATCGTCCGAGTTGAAACGATTTGGGTTCTAGCAGTCGCGCATGGCAGCCGCAAACCGCGATACTGGATATCCAAGCGCAATGATGTTTGCTGAGCGCCGTGATCTTCCTCCAAGCGCACGACCGCAAGCGGGTATTTGCCGTTGCCAATCCCCATTGACGACAGGCGAAGAAGCCCAAGCCTCGGCCGGAACGCGGGAACAATTCTCCCGAATCGCGCCTTGCCATCCCGGTAAAAACCGTGCATAGCCCGCGCCCCTTCTCACGGAGGTTGTCCAATTATCCAATCGTTCCCATGTCTTTGAAAATTCGAAATCTCGCCATTATTGCCCACGTTGACCATGGGAAAACCACCCTCGTTGACCAACTCCTGCAAGCCGGCGGCACCTACCGTGAGAACCAAGCCACCACCGAGCGCGCCATGGACTCGATGGACCTTGAGCGGGAAAAAGGCATCACCATCAAGGCGAAAAACACCGCCATTCTTTGGGAAGGTTACACCATCAACATCGTCGATACTCCCGGCCACGCCGACTTCGGTGCCGAGGTGGAGCGCGTGATGAAAATGGTCGATGGCGTGCTCCTCGTCGTCGATGCATCCGGTGGCCCACAGGCGCAAACTCGCTTTGTTTTGCGCAAAGCGATGCAAGAAGGCCTCAAGCCGATCGTCGTCATCAACAAGATCGACCGCCCACTTTCCGACGCCATGAAGGTCCACGACCAAGTGCTCGAACTCTTCCTCGACCTCGACGCCGACGAAGATCAGTTCAACGCGCCCTTCGTCTATGGCTCCGCCCGCGACGGCTATTTCATGGACCATCCCGAAGACGAGCGGAAGGACTGCATCCCGCTGCTCAAGAAGATCATCGAGTTCATCCCCGAGCCAGTCGCCGATCCTGAGGCACCGTTCCTGATGCTCGTTTCTAACATCGAGTGGGACGAGTACGTCGGCCGCGTCGCTGTTGGCAAAGTCCTCGGCGGCAGTGTGAAAAAGGGCGATACCGTTTTCCTCCTCCGTCAAGACGGCACCAAGGTGCAGTCGAAGGTCATGAAGACCTTCACCTACTCCGGCCTCGCCACCGCCGACTCCGATGGTTGCGGCGCAGGCGGGATCGTCGGCATCGCCGCTGGCATTGAAAACATTGACATCGGTGAAACCATCGCCGGCAGTGCCGAACAAGAGCCACTTCCATTCGTCGCCATCGACCCGCCGACTGTGTCGATGCAGTTCTCGATCAACGACGGCCCGCTGGCCGGCAAGGAAGGCAAACACGTCACCTCCCGCGCCATCCGCGAGCGCCTGATGCGCGAGTTGAAAACGAACATTTCCATCCAGGTCGAGGACACCGACATGTCCGGCGTCTTCAACGTCTCCGCCCGCGGAGCCATGCAGATCGCGGTGCTCGTCGAGCAAATGCGCCGCGAAGGATTCGAAGTCCTCGTTTCCCGCCCGGTCGTGATTTTCCGCCGCGACGACCACGGCAAACTGCTAGAGCCATTCGAAACCCTCTACGTCGAAGCACCCGGCGACTACACCCAAGGCATCCTGAAAATCCTCATGAACCGCAAGGGCCTGATGGAACACATGGACACCGAGGCATCCGGTCGCGTCTTCATCCAAGCCACCATCCCCACTCGCGGTTTGATTGGCTTCGAAACCGAGCTGGTCAATCTAACGTCCGGCCACGGCATCATGTCCCACCTCTTTAAGGAATACGCCCTGCACGCCGGAGAAATTCAAAACCGCACCACCGGCACGCTCGTTTCGATGGATGCCGGCACCGCCACTCCGTTCTCGCTGCAAACCCTCGAAGACCGCGGCATCCTCTTCGTCGCCCCCGGCGATGCGGTTTACGGCGGCATGTTAGTCGGAGAAAACCCCCGCGTCGGCGACCTTCCGGTCAATCCTGTGAAGGAGAAGC
>JAYVEJ010000394.1:0-1679 GCA_043748885.1 Luteolibacter sp.
AGGGGGCGGCGGTAATCGGGGATGTTATGGAAGGCGTCTGATAGACTGCGCAGGTGCTTGCAGGCGAGTGTGCAACGCGCTCCGGCAACTCTCTCGCTGGTGCCGTTTTGGTGGATCTCGGGCAGGGGCGACGGGCCGGAGAGGAGTTGCTGGGAGTTTTTGTGGAGCGGATAGACCCAGTATTTTTTCGGACTTTTCTCGTCGGTGTAAAATTTGCTTTTGTGGCGCTGGAAGCCCTTGCTGATGCCTAACGGCATCCAGTTGCTGGCTTTGTAGATGGCGCCTTCGTCAAGTTGCGGATCGCTGAAGCTTTCGGCGAGGAGGGGACGGTAAGCATATTTTTCCTCGAAATGGTCGGGAAGGGTTCGCAAGGCGAGTCCCATTCAGCGGGTGGCGAGGTCCGGGCTGCGCTGGGATTCTAGGATGAGGAATCTCTTGAGCAGGCCCTGACGGATTCGAATGAAGAACCAATGTGGAAGCCTATCATGACCCGCGTAACTTGACGGTTTTAGGGTCAAGGTTTAACGGAATTTGAAAAATCCCTCCAGAACGAGCTTCAATGCGCTACTGGGCAACTGGAAATCGCGTTTTCACCCGAAAAATGGCTTTACAAGGCCAGGTGGCTGGCTAGCTTTCGCGTTCCGGTGGCTGGTGCTACCGTTCATTTTTAATCATCTCACGCCATGAAAGTTCTCTCATCCCTCGCCTCCGCCAAACGCCGTCACGCCGATTGCCAAGTCGTGAAACGCAAAGGAACGGTTTACGTCATCTGCAAGTCGAACCCGAAGTTCAAGGCCCGCCAAGGCGCGACCGCCGGCACCCGCCTCTCGAAGAAAGGCCTGTAAGCAAGCCAACTTCCTCTCAGAAAATTTTCAAAAAGCGACCCGTGGGTCGCTTTTTTCATGCCGTCGCCGCGATTCGATCTAGCACCCGCCCGGCGGCGATCAGACCGAAGCTCGCAATCAAATGCGCCGCCGAGCCGAAGCCCGACGCGCAATTCAGCCGCAGCAAGATTTCCTCCGGCTTGGCTTTCGAAACCGTACCGGCGCAGCCTGAATACCAAGGAGCCTCGTCGGAATAAACCGCGTCAATCCCGAACAAGATAGGCTCCTTGCCGCGGGTGTTTTTCGGGAAACCAAAATCATTGCGCAACCCGCGACGGAGTTGGAGCAGCAGCGGATCCATGCCGCTGTAGGCGAGATCGGTCACCCGGATCCGCGTCGGATCGCGCCGTCCGCCCGCGCCACCACAAGTGATGGCGTAAATCCCGCGCTTGTGGCACTCCGCAACTAACAATGACTTGTGCCGCGCGAAGTCGATCGCGTCGATCACCGCATCGAACCCGCCGTCGAGGATCTCCGCCGCCGATTTCTCGTTGAAAAACTTCGGCACCACATGGACATCGCACGCTGGATGAATCGCTAACGCCCGGTCGGCCATTGCGTCGGTCTTCTGGCGACCGATCTGCCCATCCATCGCATGGAGCTGGCGGTTCACGTTGGTGATGCAAATTTCGTCCAGATCGACCAGCGTCAGATGCCCGATTCCCGACCTTGCCAACGCTTCCACCGCCCAAGAACCCACCCCGCCGACGCCGATCACCGCCACTCGCGCCGTTAGAAATCGTTCCAATGCCGCCTGCCCATAAAGCCGCGCGATCCCGCCGAAGCGATGGTGGG
>JAYVEJ010000395.1:0-1679 GCA_043748885.1 Luteolibacter sp.
GGCCGCGAGCCATTCGGCGGGCGGATTCTCAGTCATGACTTCGTCGAGGCCGCCCTAATGGTTAGCCAAGGTTGGGAAGTCTGGCTCGCTTGGGACATCGAGGGCACCTACGAGGAAGCGCCACCGACGCTGGTGGATCACCTCATCCGCGACCGCCGCTGGTGCCAAGGAAACCTCCAACACTTGTGGCTCATCTTCGCCCGCAAACTGCCATTTTCCGTGAGGATGCATTTGTTCATGGGCATCATGGCCTACCTCGGCAGCCCGCTGTGGGGGCTATTTCTCGTCCTCGGCACTTGGGTCGCGTGGGACCGATTTTCCAGCGAACTGAGCCAACTTCCTTTTGAAAACTACGCTGCCCGCTGGTTCCACATCGACGGGATCCAACAAAGCATTATCCTAACAGCGGTGATTTTCGCCCTGCTGTTTTTGCCAAAAATCCTCGCCGTCACCGGCGCGATCCTCACCCCGTCGATCCGCCGCTCATTTGGCGGTGCCATCCCCATCGTCGTCGGTGCGACGCTGGAAACCATGGTCTCCATGCTGTTAGCGCCGTGCATCATGGTCGCCCACTCGATGATGGTGCTGAGCATCATCGCCAGCCGATCTGTTGGGTGGGGCACCCAGAACCGTGAAACAGACGGCACCGCTTGGGTCAGTGCATTCCGTTTCCACGCCGTGCAGACCCTTCTCGGCATCGCCTGGACCGCCGTGGCGCTTTACATCGGCCACAACCACAAACCGGAACCGAACTACTCCTTCGTCCTGTGGATGACGCCGATTCTCGCGGGCCTGGTCTTTTCCGCCCCCGTTTCCGTCTGGACCAGTCGCTCGCGCTACGGTCATGCGCTGCGCCGCCACAAGATCCTCGCCACCCCGGAAGAACTCAATCCGCCCAGCGTCATCCGCCTCGCGGACCATGCGGTGGCCGCGGTGGATCCGGCGCTCGATGCCTCCCTCGACGCCCGCCGTGGAGTCGTTGCCGCCGTCGTCGATCCCTACGTCAACGGCGTCCACGTTTCCCTGCTCGAACTGTCTGAGATGACCCCAGCCGATGAAACTCTAGCCGAACTCTGCCTCAAAGAAGGACCAGCCGGACTTTCAAAAAACGAAATTTCCGAACTTCTTTACCTCGCCCCGGCGATGCTCATGATGCACCGCGCCGTCTGGTTACGCCCGGCGGAAAGCATGCACGCCGTCTGGAGTCAGGCTGTCGAAAGTTATCGCCGCCGCCTTGACCAACCGTCCACCGCCGAACCCACCTAACCCCGCAATTCCCATGCTCCAGCTCAATCCTGACCTCAGCGATCTTGTTTCGGACGCCGCCGCCGGACTTGCCGATCGCTTCCACGCCAAGGCCACCATCACCGCCGCCGCGCCGGGCCGCGTCAATCTCATCGGCGAGCACATCGACTACTGCGACGGCTTCGTGATGCCCTTCGCGATCGACCGCTACATCGTCATCGCCGGCTGCGCGAATGGCACCACCGAGGCTCGCATCACCTCAGCCATCGGCACCGACATCGCCCTGCTAGACCTCACCACGCCGCAAGAAGTCGGCGAGCCAAAATGGGCAAACTACCTGCGCGGCGTGATCCGCGGCTTCCAAGATCGCGGCCACCACATCCCGGGGTTCGATGCCTACATCCTCTCCTCCGTCCCCGGCGGCGCGGGTCTAT
>JAYVEJ010000396.1:0-1678 GCA_043748885.1 Luteolibacter sp.
CACCTCGCCGATCTGCGCGCCGCCATCGTCCACGCCGTGGCCTCGGAAAATCTAACTGGCCCTATCAACGCCACCGCCCCTCATCCCGAGCGCAATGCCGACCTCACCCGCAAGCTCGCCGCCGCCCTCCACCGCCCGGCGATACTCGCGGTGCCCGGCTTCGCGCTCAAACTGGTGCTCGGCGGCTTCGGCGGTGCCCTTCTAGCCGGCCAACGCGCCCTTCCCGCCGCGCTGGAGACCGATGGCTTCCATTTCAAATTTCCGACGTTAGAAGCCGCGCTGGCTGATCTGGTTTGAGTGAAAAACCGCCGATGAAAAAGCCCCCCTCCTCTGTCGCGATCCATGCCGGTAAGATCGACTTCCTGCGCACCAACTCCGGCAAGCAAGGCTGGCGCGATCTCTATCGGACGATCCTCTCGCTGAGCTGGCCGCGCTTTGCCCTCGCCGTCCTATCCGTTTACTTGGTCCTCAATCTCGCGTTCGCCAGCGCCTATCTGCTAGGTGGGCCGTGCATCGCGGAAATGAAGCCCGGCTCGTTCTCCAGCGCCTTCTTCTACAGCGTGCAAACTCTCTCCACCGTCGGCTTCGGCCATCTTTACCCGGCCACTTTCTACGGCGATGTCGTCACCACCCTCGAAATCACCGTCGGCCTGTTCTCCACCGCCGTGGTCACTGGCCTGATTTTCGTGAGATTTTCCCGCCCAGTCGCCCGCCTGCTGTTCAGTGAAACCATGGTGATTTCCATCGTCGCCGGCAAACCGACGCTGCAATTCCGCGTCGCCAACCTGCACCACCAGCCGATGGTCGAGGCGGAATTCCGGTTGATGATGATCCGCAAGGAACGCATCGACGACGACGACGATGCCCGCCGCTTCTATCCGCTCAAGCTCGAGTTCGACCGGCTCATCATGTTCCCCTCCGCCCTCACCATCCGCCATGTCATCGACGAACACAGCCCGCTGTTAGGCATGACGGCCGCCGCTCTCGAAATCTCCGGGGTCCGTTTCATGACCTCCATCGTTTGCATCGACACCGTCATCCAAGCCCCCGTCCAAAGCCAAGCCGCCTACCTCTGGAGCGATGTTTTCTTCGGCCACCGCTTCGTCGAGATCTACAATGAACACGACGACGGCACGCTCGAAGTGGACTACGGCCGCATCCACGAAACCGAGCCAGTGCCGGGTGAAAGCTAATCGAGCCGCTCCCCTTTCTTCAGACAGGCAGAACGGTGATCCGGTATTCGGCGGCGATCCCGTCTCGCGTGGCAAAGGTTAGGGACTCCTCCATGCACTGGGCGATCAACGCGCGATCAAACGGGTCGCCATGAAACGGCGGGAGCGAGATGGCGGCGATGGCATGGGCGTTGGTGAACGGGAGTTCCTCGATGCCGTCCTCCGCCATTCTCTGCGGGAAGTCGGAGGGGAGTAGGAGTTTGCCCTTTGAAACCTTCAATCCCAGCTCCCAAGTGGAGACGGCACTGAGAAAAACCGTGTTTTTCGGGTTGCGGATGGCGCCTCTCGCCTTGGGATGGATTTTTTCAGGGTCATCCATCCACCACAGAGCCGTGTGGGAATCGAGGAGGATTCTCATGGATGATCGATTGTTGATTCGGGCTCCAGTGTCGCTCCGGTCATCGTGGCGATGAGTTCCTTATCCGGTTCCCAGCAGTCGGAGGATT
>JAYVEJ010000397.1:0-11798 GCA_043748885.1 Luteolibacter sp.
GGGGCGCTTGCGGGCACTTCACTGTGGAGCCGGTGGGTGTCGGGCGGGTTGCGTTTTGGCATCTTCATACAAATGATAAGCGATCCTCAGCGGGCGATCCATCCTTGATTGTCGGGACAGACGAACGCGCGGGGTGGTGCCGCTCTGAATAAAACAACCATGAAAGTGAATCGAATCTTTCCCCTCGCCGCCGTTTGTCTCGGCGGGTTTTTGCAAGCCAGCGAGCCAGTTCGCGATCTAGCAGATCTCGCGAAACTCGAGTCCAAGGTGGAGGCTGTTAGTAAAAAGGTGATGCCAGCCACCGTCGCGCTGCTGGCTGAAAAAACCGGCTCGTCAGGCTCCGGCGTGATCACCACCGCAGACGGCCTCATCCTCACTGCGGCGCATGTGGTGCAGGGCGCGGAAGAGCTGGAAGTCGTTTTCCCCAACGGCGAACAAGTGATGGGCAAAGTCCTCGGCGCAAATTATTCCAAGGACATCGCGATGGTGCAGATCGTCGGCAAGGGGCCGTGGCCGTTCGCAGAAATGGGGGCGTCTAAGGCGCTCGTCGCGGGCGATTGGGTGGTCGCGCTCGGTCACTCGGCGGGCTTCGACGCAGGCCGCACGCCGCCAGTTAGATTTGGCCGGGTGGTTTCAAAAGGCCCAGGTAATTTCCTGACATCCGACTGCACCTTGATCGGTGGCGACTCAGGCGGACCGTTGTTCGACCTCGACGGGAAAATCGTCGGGATCAACTCGTCCATCGGCGTTTCCCTCACCAACAACAACCATGCCGGCATCGACGGCTTCAAAGACGACTGGGACCGCATCCGCGCTGGCGAAGCGTGGGGGAGACTGTCGATGAACCCGCTGGCCAATCCCGAGATGCCCGTGCTCGGCATCGTTATGGGAATGCCGCGCGGGGTGAAGGGCGTGCCGGTGGAGGCGGTGGCACCGCGCTCTCCGTCCGCCGCCGCCGGAGTCCGGGCGGGTGACGTGATCCAGAGTTTCGATGGCAGCCCCGTCCGCGATGGCAATAAACTGCTCGTGATGTTGGCCAAACGGCAGCCGGGCGACAAAGTGAAGCTCGGGCTTTTACGCGACCGCAAAACGCTCGAAGTGGAGGTCAGTTTAGTCCGCCTAGAAACCCTTTTTCAAGAACGCTAAGGAACACAAACATGAAACCGATTGTCTGTCTCACCATTGCCCTGATCCTTTCAAACGCACTCGTCGCGCAGGATGATATTCCGCTGATCATGCCGGAGGAACGCCAAGCCGCCGATGCCCAAGCCGCGCAACTCAGCGAGGCGATAACGCCCGCGCTCGCCACGGTGGCGAAGTCCACCGTTAGAGTGTGGGCGGGTAACCGGCGCGTTGCTTATGGCACAGTCGTCGGCGATGGCACCAAGATCCTCAGCAAGTGGAGTGAAGTGGCCCGCGGCTCCGGGATTCTTCGCGTGGATGTCGCCGGGGCGGAGTATCGGTCAGTCAAACTCAGCGGCGTCTATCAGGATGAGGATCTCGTGGTGTTGGAAGTGGAGGGCAGTCCGCTCACGCCTGTTAGCTGGTCCACGGAGGTTCCCAAGCTGGGCAGTTTCCTCGCCGCGCCGCAGCCGGACGGTCGGCTCGCAGCGTTTGGGGTGGTGAGCGTGTTGGAGCGAAATTTAAAGACAACCGACCTCGCCTATCTCGGCGTGATCGGCGACCGGGAATTCCGTGGCCCAGGCGTGAAGGTCGCTGAAGTCGCTGGAGACTCCGGCGCATCAGCGGCAGGATTGAGGCCGGGAAATGTTATTTTAAAAGTCGGCGAGCGAACGATCTCCGGACTGCTAGAACTCCGGAACGCCCTCACCGGCGTCGCCCCCGGAGCTACGATCGCACTGCTGGTCGATTCCGGCGGCAAAACCCAAAGCGTGCAGGTGCTGTTAGGAAACCGGCCCAAGTTCGCCCAATTTTCCGGTGACAGACTCCAGCAAATGGAGCGCATGGGCGGCGCGATCAGCCAAGTCCGGGATTCATTCACCCACGTCATCCAGTCCGACATGCGACCGAAAGTGAACCAAATCGGCGGTCCGGTGGTGGATCTGCAAGGCCGCACCGTGGGCATCACCGTGGCCCGTGCCGACCGGACCCGTTCGTTCGTGATGCCGGCTGCTGCGGTGGTAAATCTTCTGAAGAAAGACCCGGAAAATCCGGCCCTAGCGCAAGTGCGGACCGCCGAAGAAGAAGCGCCCTTGCCGACCCGCAGCGGGATGGCCCCACGCGGTCGGGCGATGCCCGGCGGCGAAGAACGGATGCGCCGCCATCTCACCGACATGCAGCGCCTGATGAACCACCTGCGGGAGGAAATGGACGGAATTGACGAGCGATGAGGAGAAGGGACGCCTAGTTCTTTCACGGGAAATCTAGTTGCTGATAGAGCATCTCCCGCCACCGTCACGACGCTGGTTGCGCCTTCCGATGCCGGCAAGTCGAGTGCCGAAGCATCTAAGGGATTCTTCTAGGTTCTTCTAGGCCGGCGATTACTGGCGGACAGGTGACTCACCAATGGACCGTTGTTTGAGGAAGAGCACACCATCCGCTCCTCGTGAATTCGCCTCAACCATGAAACCCGATGTTGATATCCCCCCAACCAAAACTGGCAATGAACTGCGCGGAAAGGGCTGACGCGGCGAACGCCGCCTCACCCCTCACACGGCCTTTCCGCCCAATCATCCCCCCTGCGGCAGACCGCCCCATGATTTCCCCGATGCAGTTGATAGATGGTGGTATTGCGTTAACTCCGGCAGGGAATAACTGGCCGTCATGGAGAGATATCTTCCCCCCCGACGATTTCTCTGTGACGGCCCCACGGGTCCAGCCGTTTGAGCTAGCAATCCGGCAATGGCGCGGTAGCTTGCCACCGATGTCTGCTAGAAATTTCCACTCACTAAAAGCCACAGACCCAGGTTTGGAAGGAGACCCGGCAAGCCGGTGAAGCGGATTTACCTAGTGGACGATCATCCGATGCTTCGTGAAGGCTTGCAGCGCCTGATCGAGCAACAACCCGGACGCCAAGTGTGTGGTGAATCCGACACCGCGTCCGGTGCCCTCGAAGCGATCCTGCGCTTGTCGCCAGATCTGGTGATGACGGATATTTCCCTGCCCGACAAAAATGGCTTGGAACTGATCAAGGATCTCCAAGCCCTCTCCCCCGACATCCCCATTCTGGTCTTCTCGATGCATGACGAAATGCTCTACGCCGAGCGAGCCATGCGTGCCGGTGCGAAGGGTTATCTCATGAAAGGCACGATGATCGACGGTCTCGCCGACGCCATGGAAAGTGTCTTGGGCGGGGGCATTTATCTGAGCCGCCGGGTCAGCGATCACATCCTCCAAAACTTATCCGGAACGCGCAGCCCCGCCAAGTCGGGTTTGAAAAGTCTGACCGATCGTGAACTGGAAATTTTCGAACTGATCGGAGGCGGCAAGTCCAGCGCTCAGATCTCAGATCAGCTTCACATCAGCCAGAAGACCGTGGATGCCCATCGCGCCAATATCCGGGCAAAGCTCGCACTAGCAGATGGCTCCGCCTTGCTGCGTGAAGCAATCCTCTGGGTGGAACTGGGCACCGTGGTGTAGCGAGAGCCGCTCCCATCAGCGGTTTAATTTCACTCTGGCAGCCCCTGTTATCGACCGAACGCAGCGGCCAGCGATGCGAGATCAGCCGGCGCGGCGCGGTCGGCAGTTAGAATGGCGGCTTTTTGCAGGGAGATGATTTCCGCGATGCCCTTGCGTGAGAGATCGAGCATGGCAGACATTTCCTCGCCGGAAAAAACGGCTTCCTCGCCGCTGCCTTGGATTTCCACGAACTCCGAAGTCTCAGTCATCACCACGTTGAAATCGACCGCTGCATCCTTGTCTTCCGGGTAGTTTAAATCGAGGACCGGCACGCCCTGATAGACGCCGGCTGAGACGGCGGCCACGAGTTTTTTGATCGGGAATTGCTTGAGCTTGCCGGCGGCGAAAAGCTTGTTGAAGGCGATGGCCATGGCCACGCAACCGCCGGTGATCGAGGCAGTGCGGGTGCCGCCGTCGGCTTGGAGGACGTCGCAGTCGATCCACACTGTGCGTTGGCCGACTTTTTTTAAATCGACACAAGCGCGCAGCGCACGACCGATGAGGCGCTGGATTTCCGACGAGCGGCCATCGAGTTTGCCGCGGGAAATGTCGCGCGGTTTGCGCTCGAGGGTCGAGTAGGGCAGCATCGAGTACTCGGCGGTTAGCCAACCGCCTTCGACGCGTTGCGCACGCATCCAGCGCGGCACGTCCTCCTCAATGGTGGCGGAACAAATCACGCGGGTATCGCCGAAGGAAACGAGCACCGAGCCGGTGGCGTAGGGGGCCACATTCGGGATAAAGGAAATCGGGCGGAGTTGGTCGGGCTGGCGGCCATCGGGGCGAGTCATGCACGGAGTGAAACTAACTCACGCGCCCGCCACAAGTGCGAAGCCGCGACACCGCTTTGGATTTTTCGCGCGCGGGAACGATGAAACATCCAAAGCGGCGTGGCACTTCGCTTCCCGCCGCAGTCCATAGTCACAAAATATCTGTTAGCACGTCATCCGTTGGCAAGCTTCGTCTCTAACGTTCCTCCGAGATTTCCTTGCCGCACGGGTTGAGGAAGCCATCGAAAAGGGGCAGTGGGGATGACGCGAGTGACGACGTTGATTTGCCTGGGGTCGAAAAACGGGTCGAGATCCTGGCCTCAGCCGCGCAGCGGAGCGTTGGAGCGGAGCGTGGAATCGCCGGCGATCCGAAGGGTGGGGAGCGGATTGGCGGCGACGGTTTCCTTGGGTGCGTCGCGGGCAATGACGACGGGTCGGTCATCCTGCGCTCGGGCGGGGGGGGGAGGGATTTCACAGCGAGGATTTAACCGACTGCCGAAAACGGCGTCCATCCCCTGAACGGGTGACAGTTGCGACCACCGAACAATGCGCTTGGATCGACCGCCGGGTCCACTAGCGTCACGCCCATGCCGGCCGTCGCCTTGGATCTAATCATCATTGGAATTTATTTCGCCATCATCATCGGCATCGGCTGGCATTTCAGCCGCCGGAATAACAATGTGGCGGACTTCGCACTGGGCGGTCGGTCGATCCCGTGGTGGGCGGTGCTGGCGTCGATCCTCGCCTCTGAAATCAGTGCGGGGACGTTTTTCGGCACGCCGGGCGAGGGGTTCCGGCTGCGAAATTACACTTACGCGCAGTTGATGGTCGGCTACCTGTTAGCGCGGGTGGTGGTGAGCGCGGTGTTTATCCCGGCGTTTTACAAACACAACGTGGTGAGCATTTACGAGTTTCTCGAGATCCGCTTCGGCCCGCGCACGCGCAGCGTGGCCAGCGGGATTTTCCTAGTGACGCGCTCGCTGGCCAGCGGCTCGCGGTTATGGGTGCCGACGCTGCTGATGGTGGTGATCTGGAACCAAATGAACCCAGAACGTCCGCTCGGGACTTGGGAGCAATTCTGGGTGACCGGCGGGGCGCTGGTGCTGATCACCATTCTAACCGCCGCCTACACCGCCATCGGCGGGATCAAGGCGGTGATCTGGACGGACGTGCTGCAGATCGCGGTGCTCTTCGGCGCGCTCGGCTTCTCGGTGTGGTATCTGCTAGGCCACATTCCAGGTGGTTGGGATGGAGCGAAAGGGCACCTCAAGGCACCCGGCGATCTCGCGTTGCTGCAATGGCATGGCGACCCCCCGGTCACACCGGAGGATAAGCAACGCTATCTGGAAGTAGTCTCGAAATACGGCCCGAATTGGGCCGCGATCAAGAGCGTCTTTGAAAGCGAGTTCACCGTGTGGGCCGGTTTGTTCGGCTCGTTGTTCGTGACGCTGGCGACGCACGGCACCGACCAGGACATGGTCCAGCGGATGCTCACCGCTAAAAACAAGCGCCAGAGCGCGGTGGCCACGATTCTATCAGGATTGGCCGACATCCCCGTGACCTACGCCGTTCTAACCATCGGGATCCTTCTATCCGTTTACTATGGCCATGTGATGCACGATCCGCTGCTGCCGATAACGGCGAAAGGAACGCCGGACAACACCCGGATTTTCCCCTACTTCGTGGTCAACGTGATGCCAGGTGGCCTGCGCGGGTTGGTTGTCGCCGGGGTGTTAGCGACGACGATGGGTTCGCTCGGCACGGCGATGAATTCGCTGGCCACCAGTTATTCGCGCGATTTCCATTTCCGTTGGTTCAGGACGCCCGCAGATGACCATGCACGGGTTAGGATCATCAAGTTGAGCACCGTCGCCTTCGCGGTGGTGCTGATCTTCGTGGGGCTGGCGACCGCATTTGTCAAAGCGCACAACCCAGAGCTGAGCATCATCGGCATCATTTTGGGCAGCTTCGGCTACACCTACGGCTCGCTGCTAGGGATCTTCATCGTCGCGCTGTTCACGAAGACGCGCGGCAGCGAAAGCGGAAACCTGCTAGCCATGGCCGCGGGAATTGTGTTCGTCGCGTATCTCAGCAATCTCCCTAATGACGTTTGGAAAATGCTCAAAGGTCGGCCACTTTACGCGAATTTCGGGTGGCTGCCGGTGATCGAATTTCCGTGGCGAATCATGGCGGGCACTTTGGTCACCGTTACGCTGGCGCTGTGTTTCAAAAGCAAGCCGACAGCCACTCCCGTAGCCCGCTAACAGAGCTGCTGCGAATCCCTTTGATTCCCGCGGACTGAGAACATCCCAGGGGCGCATTGCTGCTAGAAATCGTGGCGGTTACGGATTTGTCACATGGCAACTGCCTCGTTTTCAACCATGAGCGCCAATTCCATAAGTTTCCCACGGCTGATACTTCGGAAAGGCGAAATAAATTGGGGTCAAGATCTTTAAAAAATTCTACTGTGGAACCCTTGTGGAATACGGCCCACGCTGATCATCAGTTAGAGAGCGGTAAAAAACTTTTCCCGGAGGGCTTTTAGCTGACCATGTTTTGCCCCTCGCCGCGTTGCGCTTCACATGGGTGAGGGTATCGGACGGCCTAAACAATTTTTTAAAACGCAGCGCAAATGGAACCGGAAGACGTGGCAACGCAAGAGAGAGCAGATGGCGCCGTGGAATTTCCGTTGGCAAGCGGTGGCTGGAACGAGGTTTGCGTCGCGTTGCGCGGGTTGGTCGGAAATGACGCGTTCCAACGCTGGTTCCGCGCTGCGTGTTGGTTAGGAGTCGAGAATGACGTGGGTTCGATTTCGGTTCCCGGTGAGATCAATCAGGTGTGGATCGAGACCAATTATTTGCCCGAGCTGACGATGGCCGTGACCGGCGTCTTTGACGAAGTGAGGGATGTTCAGATCGTCGTCAGAGAAGAGAACGGCTCCTCTAACACCAGCGGTGGCGGCCTGTCAGATCACACCACTTCCCACCCGCGCCCGACCAAGGCAGCCGCGCTGGAAGGCGAGGCGCTGGACAAGCGCACCAGAGCGGCCGGCCTCAATCCGGCACACACCTTCGGCAGCTTTGTGGTCGGCACTAACAGCCAGTTTGCCCACGCCGCCTGCGAGGCAGTCGCGAAGAAATCGGGCATCGGCTATAATCCTTTATTCATCTACGGTGGCCCGGGTCTCGGCAAAACCCACCTGATGCAGGCGATCGGCCACGAGCTGCTGCGCCGCCAGCCAGGCTCGCGAGTGATCTATCTAACGTGCGAGAAATTCACCAACGAGTTCATCGACGCGATCCGTCGCGGCGACATCGAAAAATTCCGCCGCCGCTACCGCAGCTCGGACGTATTGCTCATCGACGACGTGCAATTCCTGGCCGGCAAGGAGCGTTCGCAGGAAGAATTTTTCCACACCTTCAACACGCTGCTAGACGGCCGCAACCAAGTCGTCCTCACCAGCGATCGCCCGGCGTGCGAGATCAAGAGCCTCGAGCCGCGGCTGATTTCCCGCTTCGAGTGCGGTCTAACGGTCGAGATGCAGCCGCCGCAGATGGAAACGCGGATGGCCATTCTCAAGAAAAAGTGTCTCGACTGGAAAGTCCGCGTGGACGATTCCGTGCTGCAATTTTTGTCGGAGAAAATCCGCACCAACGTCCGCCGCCTCGAAGGCGCACTGATGCGGGTGGCCACCTACGCCTCGCTCGCCGGCGAGAGTGTGACCGTGGAAAAAGTCGAGCACCTGCTGCGCGATTTGATCCGCGAGGAGGCCAGTCGGCAAGTCAGCATCGACTCGATCCAAAAGGCCGTGGCCGAGCATTTCGATGTCCGCTTGGCCGACATGACCAGCCGCCGTCGGCCCGCGAGCATCGCTTTTCCCCGCCAGATCGCCATGTATCTGAGCCGCTCGCTAACGAAAGGCTCGCTGATGGAAATCGGCGAGGCCTTCGGCGGACGCGACCACGGCACAGTCATTCATGCCTGCAAAAAGGTCGTCGAGCGGATCGACGACGAGCCGGGTTTGAAGGAAAGCATCGCGCGGATTGAGTCCCAGCTCCGGCGCTAAACCGCCGACTGTTTGGGTTTATTCACAAAAGCTTGCCAAGGGGCAGTGAAAGCGGAAACTCCCGCGCAACAACCCTCCCGTTACCGCATTTATGAAGTTCCGCATCTCCAAGGAAGCCTTTCTCGACGGCCTGCAAAAGGTCCAACACGTCGTCAGTTCGCGCACCACCCTCCCGATTCTCTCGAACGTTCTGCTAGTGGCCAAAGACGGTCGCATTCAGTTCACCACCACCGATTTGGATGTCGGAATTACCGGTTCAGTGGAGGCCCAAATTGAAAAAGAAGGGGCCACCACCCTGCCCGCCAAGCGCCTCGTGAGCATCATCCGCGAGCTGCCATCCAGCGAAGTCGAAGTCTCAGTGGATGCGAAAAATCACGCCTCGATTCGCAGCGGCCCGTCGTTTTTCAAGATCATCGGCCTCGGTGAAGCCGAGTTTCCGCCGCTCCCCGATTTCGAGGGAGCCAAGATCTTTAAAATCCCGCAAGTGACCCTGCGCGACGGCCTCAAAAAAACCTCTTACGCGATCTCCACCGACGAGACCCGCTACGTTCTCAACGGTATTTTTACTTCTTTCCGCGACGGCAAAATGACCCTCGTCGCCACTGACGGTCGCCGCCTCGCGATGGTCGATGCCGACCTCGAATTTCCCGCCTCCCACGAAACGGATGTCATCATCCCGACCAAAGCCGTGCAGGAACTCCAACGCCTGCTAGGCGATAGCGGCGACGTCATCGTCAAGCTCAGCGACAGCCAGATTTCATTCACCGTCGGCGACAGCCTGCTCGCCAGCAAGCTCATCGAGGGCAACTATCCGAACTACCGCCAAGTCATCCCGGGCGACAGCAACGAGCGCGTCGTCATCGGGCGCGAGGCGCTGCTAGAAACCGTCCGCCGCGTTTCCCTGCTCTCGTCCGATAAGTCAAACTCGGTCAAACTCGTCTTCAGCGAGAACCACATCGAAGTCACTGCCAACTCACCGGACGTTGGCGAAGCGCAGGAGTCGATGGACGTGATCTATCAGGGACCGCCGATGCAGATCGCCTTCAACCCCGAGTTCCTCCAAGCCCCACTCCGCGCCCTCGACAGCGCGGATGTCTATCTCGACCTGATCGACGAAATGAGTCCCGGCGTGCTGCGCATCGAAGGCACTTTTCTCTATGTCCTCATGCCGATGCGCGTGACGAACTGAGGTTGTTAGCCGCTCGTTGCCCGCCTCAGGGCAATCAAGATCCAGTTGCGGATAACGAGGCGGTGATCGCCCGAAAGCTATTCAGCCCGGCTTCGAGAGTTTCGATGATCTCATCCGCTAACACATCCTGCTCAGGTAGGTTGTCGAGATCGGCTAGGCTTTTGTCCTTGAGCCAGAAAAAATCGAGGCTGGTTTTGTCGCGGGCGATGATCTCGTCGCAGGTGAACTTGCGCCAGCGGCCTCCAGGATTCTTCTCGGCATGCCACGTTTCCTTGCGCTTGTGGCGGTTCTCTGGGTTGTAGCATTTTACGAAATCCGCCAGATCCTCGGCGGCCCCCTTCTGTCGCGGTCATCGTCTTGCGCTTGAGGGGGTGGTGGATGTTCGTCCGGTAGTCGTAATACCAGATTTCCTTGGTCCACGGGTTTTTGCTGGCCGGATGGTTGTCGAAGAAGAGCACGTTCGCCTTCACTCCGTTCGCGTAGAAGATGCCGGTCGGCAGGCGGAGGATGGTGTGGAGATCCGTGTTCTTGAGCAGCACTTTGCGGACGGTTTCGCCGGAGCCGCCTTCGAACAGCACGTTGTCCGGCAGCACCACGGCGGCCTTGCCGGTGGTTTTCAGAAGCGTCCAGATGTGTTGGATGAAATTGAGCTGCTTGTTGGAAGTGGTCGTCCAGAAATACTGCCTGTTATAAACCAGATCTTCCTTCTCTTGTTCGCCCTCCTGGTTGGTGAAGGTCATGCTGCTTTTCTTGCCGAACGGCGGATTGGCCAGCACGTAGTGGAAGCGTTGGCCGCTGTCCGCCACCAGCGTGTCATTCGGGGAAACGAGGCTTTCGCCCACGATTTCGCCGATGTTGTGAAGACAGAGGTTCATCAGGCACAGCCGCTGGGTTCCTGCGACGATCTCATTGCCCGAGAACGTGTCGTGCTTGAGAAACTTCTTGTCCTTCTTGTTCATCTCGTGGTTCGCAACGAGGAAAAGCAGGCTGCCAGCAGAAATCCACCCGTGCCACCCGCCGAATCCGCGATAGTCCTGCCGGGTTCCGGTGCCACGCAGTCCACGATGATTTTGATCAGTGCCGGCGGTGTGAAATACTGGCCCGCGCCGGATTTGGCATTTTCCGCGTTTTTCTCCAGCAGACCTTCATAGATGTCGCCCTTCACATCCGCTCCCATGATCACCCATTGGGTTTCGTCGATGAATTGCACCAGTCTCCTTGCGGCGCTCACGCTCGGATAGACCGGACATGGGCGGGAGGAAAACCACGTTATGTCTTCGCACGCCCTCTGGAATGCGTCCATCCGAGCCGTCCTTCAACCGGCAGTAGAAGGACTCTTCGGTCGCGTAGTAAAACTTCAAGGCGCACGACCACGGCTTGTCGTCATGAATTCCCTCTGCGGCTAATGGGATGTAAACTTTTTCCGGGGTTTTCTTTCCCTCCACAGTTTTGGGAGTTCCCATCGTGTGTAAGTTATTCCAGAGCAGACGGGCACTCGGAATAGGAATGGAGTATAGGTCGCGCCGGTTGATCGTCACCCCCGTGCGTTCACTGGCCGAGCTGTTGTCGCGCTTCTCCGCCCACCTGCGCCAGCCAATGTCCCAAAGAGCAAGAGCCTAGCGGTGGTCTTACCGGAGTTGTTGGGGCCGATGAAGACAGAGGCATTGCCAAGTTGCCGTTCCGCCGTCTCGAGGCGCTTGAAGTTGGAAATCTCGAAACGAGTGATCATGGCCTATATTCAAGAAAGGAAGTGGTAAGTCCAGCAAAGGAACCGGGCTTGTTTTTCTCGAAGCCGGTGTGATCGACCTAAATGAATTCATAGCGCGTGCCGTTCTCCTCGGCGGCGGTGGCATCGGCGCACCATTGTTTCAGCCGTGCCATTTTCTGTGGGAGATCGAGTTCCTCGCGGCCTTTGGTTTCGATGATCCAGACGGTGCTTGGTGAGTCGCGGGCGATGAAATCGGCGATGTAGTTGGAGAGGTCGCCGTTGGCCTTCACGGAGTCAAACTGGAAGCCGATGGCGAGATAATTCTTGGTGAAGGCGGCGACGTCCGGCGCAGCTTCAAGGAAGGCGGCAAAGGCGAGTTCGAAGCCCCGGCATTCACGCCGCCGACTTTTTTGATGATCCCGATGACCT
>JAYVEJ010000398.1:0-1673 GCA_043748885.1 Luteolibacter sp.
GGGAGATTGCCGGCCATGCGGCACGCCAGCCCGATGCTCCTTTGCGGCGAAGATCTCGGGATGGTGCCCGCCTGCGTGCCGGGAGTGCTCAGGGAACTCGGTATTCTATCATTGGAAATCCAGCGCATGCCGAAGACTCATGAAGTCGAGTTTTTCAACCCGCAGAACGCACCTTATATGAGTGTCGTGAGCCCATCCACCCACGACATGGCCACCCTGCGCACATGGTGGCAAGAAGACGCCGCCACGACTGCTAGATTTGCCTGGCAGATGTTGGGCAGCGACTCCCCCGAAGCCGAGCTATCAGGAGAAACCGCTAGCCGGGTCCTCTGGCAGCACCTTCAGTCACCGGCGATGTGGGCAATCTTTCCGCTTCAGGACTTGCTGGCGATGGATGAATCGCTGCGCAACCCAGATCCTGATTCCGAGCGCATCAACGTGCCCGCGATCATACCTTATTATTGGTGCTACCGGATGCACCTCGGCCTCGATCAACTCGCCACTGCCGATGGGTTCAACCGCAAGCTGGCCCGGCTCATTCAGGGCGCGGGCCGGTGACTCAAATGCGTTAGCTGAATTTTCCGCGACGATGCCTTGACCCCGCGCGGGGTGGGGGAATACGGTCCGCGCGATTCGCCGTGTGAGCGCCCGATTCCCCGCCATCATGAACATTCACGAATACCAAGCCAAAGAGCTTTTCGACCGATTCCAAGTCCCGAGTCCGCGTGGTGCCGTCGCGAGCACGCCTGCTGAAGCGGAGGCCGCAGCCCGCGAATTCAGCGGTGCGAAGCTGGTGATCAAGGCCCAAGTCCACGCCGGTGGCCGCGGCAAAGGTCATTTCACCAACGGCTTCAAAGGTGGCGTCCACCTCATCGAGTCGCCAGCACAAGCCGCCGAATTTGCTGAGAAAATGCTCAATCAAACTCTCGTCACCGTTCAGACTGGCGAGGCGGGCAAGCGGGTCAGCAAGGTGATGGTCGCCGAGGCGGTGGATATCACTCACGAGTACTATCTCGCCATTCTGCTGGACCGCGCCACTTGCCGTCCGGTCATTGTGGTCTCCACCGAGGGCGGCATGAGCATCGAGGATGTTGCACATAACACTCCAGAAAAAATTGTCCGGCAGTTTATTCATCCGTTGTTAGGCCTCCAAGCTTATGAAGTCCGCAAGCTAACAGCGGCGCTTGGTTTGACTGGCGACATCGCCAAGCAGTTCGCCAAACTGTTGGGAAATTTGTATAAGCTTTTCGTGTCTTGCGATTGCTCGATGCTAGAAATCAACCCGCTCGTCACCACTCCCGACGGCCGGGTGTTAGCACTGGATGCCAAGTTCGGCTTCGATGATAACGCGCTTTTCCGCCACCCAGACATCGTCGCCATGCGCGATATAACTGAGGAAGATCCGCGCGAAGTCGCGGCTTCCGAGTATGACCTCAACTACATCGGTCTCGATGGCAACATCGCCTGTCTTGTCAACGGTGCCGGACTCGCAATGGCCACTATGGACATCATCAAACACTTCGGTGGCGATCCCGCAAACTTCCTCGATGTGGGGGGCGGTGCCTCCAAAGAACAAGTGACCGCCGCGTTTAAAATCATCCTCGGCGATCCGAATGTGAAAGGCATCCTCATCAATATCTTCGGCGGGATTATGGATTGCAACATCATCGCCG
>JAYVEJ010000399.1:0-4602 GCA_043748885.1 Luteolibacter sp.
TCAGCGGTCCTTTTCGATACCGGCTACGACGGCCAGTCCTGCACACTCGCGCTGGAGGCCATCGGCGCACCACGGCCCGATCACATTTTCATCACCCACGCCCATCACGACCACATCGGTGGCATCCCACCATTCAACGCAGAGCGGATCGAACTCCGCGGCCCTAGCGTTAGAAAGGCCCGCCCTATGCATCCCGGCGAGTCGGTCCGTTGTGGCTCACTCACCATCCGCGCCTGCGATCTATCCGGCCATGCCAATCCCGCACTCGGCTATCACGTCGGTGGCCTCGCCCTGCCCGTCCTCGTCACCGGCGATGCCCTCTTCGGCGGCTCCATCGGCGGCTGCGATGGTCCAGCAAACTATCAGCACGCGTTGCAATGCTTGAAACAAGTCCTAACACCCCTGCCGGACGCCACCATCCTGCTCCCCGGCCACGGCCCGGCGACGACCCTCGGCGAGGAGCGGTCGAGCAATCCGTTTCTCTGATTTCACTCCCCAACGCGGATCCCATTGAGATTGCCATGAGCGCCAAACCCATTTTCCGTTGCGTCGATCGCCTTGGTGGGCTGTGGAGCAAAAGCGTCCGGGGATCGACCATGATTGTGGTTGCCCTAATATTGCTCTCAAACCTCCTCGGTCACTATGGATAGCTCCTGGTTGCCTTGGGCATCGCGATCGCGATTTTTCAGACTGATCGGATATATGTCTATGTCAAAGCATCAGGCTTGCCCGGTCTGCGGCTCGGAAGGGGAAATGGGGTGCGGCGGGAAGAAGGTGACGTTTTCCTGCCTAGTGGGTCAGGAGGTATTTGAAACCGATCGCAAGATCCTCTACAGCGGAGCCAAGCCGTCGAAAGCTCCGTGACTCAATAGGGGGCGGGGACGTCTCGTCCGCGAAGCCAATGAGAGGCAAAAGAAAAATCTCAAAGGCCGGCCTTTCGCCTCCCATTGGCATGGTGGACGGGGCACCAACCCTCCTTATTTACGCTCCAGATAGATCCTCGAGCCGAGCACATACTTATCCGCCCAGCTCCGGATCTTTAATTGCTCATCAAGCGACAACATCCTCACGACTTTCGCCGGCGAGCCTAACACCAACGACCCCGGCGGAATGATCGTTCCGCCCGTCACCAGCGCACCCGCACCGACGATCGACCGCTCGCCGATGACCGACCCATCAAGCACGATCGCCCCCATTCCTATCAGCACCTCGTCCTTCACCGTGCAGGCATGAAGGATCGCCGAGTGTCCCACCGTCACCAGTTCGCCAATATAACATCCGTAATCATCCGCCAGATGAATCACGACATTGTCCTGCACGTTAGATCGTGGGCCGATGACGATCTCATTGATGTCGCCGCGCAGCGTCGAGTTATACCATACACTCGACTCCTCATGCAGCGTCACCCGCCCGATCACATCCGCGCTCGCGGCGATGAACGCGCTCTCATGAATGGTCGGGGAAAATCCCGCGATAGTTTCGATGGCCATGCGGGAGGCTAGGGGTCGCGAACTGCAAGCTAAAGCTTGAACTCCGGGCGATCTGCCGACACAACCTCCCCCATGAAAAAAACCTTTCCCCTCACTGCGGCGAAACATCAGCCGGCGCGCGTCGTCGAGCAGATCAAAAGCGACGTGCGGAAATACCTCAAGCGCGAGCGCAAAAAGCCGCTGCCCGAGGGCGTGGATTTCTGGGACTTCGACTGCAAGGTCGGCCAAGGCGAGGCGGAGCCGGAGACCAAGCATGTCGAGGAAATCGTCCCGGCCATCGACCTAGCAGCGGCGGGTGAATGCGCCTCAGTTTACATCGAAATCCTGGCAAAGCCCGGCCACCGCACGAACAAGGGCGGCGATTGAAATCTGCCGGGATTTCCGCTTCCCGAACCACCCGGTGACGTGCGTGAGATCATAGGAAACATCCACGCCTGTGGATGCTACTTATGCTCCGTCGCCTAGCAGCCTGTCGGGCTTGAAGTATTTTTGGAGTCCTCATCCATAGGTGAATGGGTGATCGCTGGTGACTACCCCTAGTTGCGATCAATCCTCTGGCGCACTCGCCAAAAATCCAATGATTGTTTCAATTTCAACCTAACGGCTTATGGGTTTTTTGAAACCTCGCCCGGCTCGACTGGCCGATGCGTTGGGTTGTCGAATGGGGCGGATGCTTTTGGGCGATTGGGGGGCTTTGCCGGGTGGCTTTTTGCCGGCGCTTTGTTCCTTGGCTTGGCGGGCGGACATTTCTCCATAAGGAGCCTGCGGTGGAGTGCAACGACGACGTCCAGAGTCTCACGCACCGTCTATCAGATATTATTCCAGTTTTCCCTCACCACGCTTTCTCGCCGCGGGCGTCGCAGGGAAGCCATAACAGCGCGACGGATTGCACCTTCACGTCGGTCTTGGCGGGCTTGATTGATTCCGTTTCCAGTGGCAGCACTGCGGGTTCGTAAGACTCGGTGATGGTCGAGACGCCGGCCTCAAGTTCGACCTTGGCGGCTTGGATTTCCGCCGTCACTCCTGCGACTTTGGCATCGGCGTTGGCCACGTCCTGATGTTGCTTATACGCGCCGGTCGCTTTGCCGATGGCCGAGGTGCCGCGGGTGATCGAACCAAGGCCGGTCTTGCGACCGAAGAGTGCGCCGAGAATCCCGCCGAGCACCGAGACGCCCGCCTGCATCGCGGCGGAACTCGACTCAGCCTTTTGTCGCGCAAGTTGGCCTTCCGCAGTCTGGAGGCGAGACTCGATGGTGGAAATTCTCTGGGTCGCAGTGGTTCGCAGCTTGTCGATGGCAGCGTCGCGAGTTTCGCGGGCTTCGTGAGCCAAGCGTGCCCGGAAATCAGCCTCGCTCTCGCCCAGCTTCGACCATTCCTTCAGGGCAGGGCAGGAGAACACATCCGCGCGCTCGTTCCGATAGAGCCACTCGGCAAAATCCTTTTCCACCTGCTTGTAGTTAGAAGCGTTCATCGCGTAGCCGGGAAGCTCGGCGAAGCCCGCGCCGGCGGCGGGTTCGGTGGCGGTCTTGTCCAACTTGAGCGGCGGCGGCAAGGACTTCTCCCAGTCGATGCCGGTGGCGGTGATTGGGTTGACGAGGCGCACGGTGCGCGAGCCATCGACCCCCGCTCTCGATGAGGAAAAATGCACCTGGCCGACTCGCAAAAGATGCGGCTGATAGATGATGTCATCTGCGGCACCGGCGGGCGGGATAAACATTTCAGTCACTCCAGCGCCGACGAGCGGACGGGATGCGGGAGCGGCGGCAGGTGCATTCATCCCTGGCATCCCCATCGGGTTTGCGGCCACGGCGGGTGCCGAAACGGTCGTGAATTCGCCGCGCTTCGGGTCCATCAGCGACTTGATCTGGCCGCGGGTCAGCGGCCCGGTTAGATAACTCATCGCCCAGCGGACTTGGAACAACACTGGATGATCCTCGTGGACGTTGTTCATCAGGAAAATGCGGTTGCCGAGGCCGGAGAGTAGCCGTTCCATTTCGCCTCGGTCGAACTGCGCATTCTGCGAGCCGGCGGCACCTTCAAGGCCGTCTAGCACCCGCATCTTGTCGCGCTCAGTTTGCAAACGCCCAAGGAACCAAGTGCCAATGTTAGACAGTGCCTTGTAGTCGAGGTCCACCGGATTTTGTGTCGCTAACAAACACCCAAGACCGAAGGCGCGACCTTGTTTCAAGAGTGTCATCATCGGCCGCTTGGACGGCGGGTTGGCGGTCGGCGGGAGGTAGCCGTAGATTTCATCCATGTAGAGAATCGCCCGTAGCGAGGTGGTGCCGTTCTGTGATCGCATCCAACCTAACATTTGGTTGAGCAGCAGGCTGACAAAAAACATCCGCTCGGTGTCGCCGAGGTGGGCGATTGAGAAAATCGAAATCCGCGGCTTGCCAGCGGGCGTGTGCAGCATCTTCGCAATATCTAGTGGCGGACCGTCGAGCCACGTCGCAAAGCCCGGTGAGGCTAGCAGATTGTTAAATTTCAACGCCAACACTTGCCGCGATTTTTCCGGCATGAAGGACTCCAGGTCGATCACACCGACTTTGTCGAAGGCCGGCTTCTGAATGTGCCGGATCAAGGTTTCCAAGGTGACATTCTGCCCATCCGCCCATGCCTTTTGGAAGATCGCGGCGACTAACACAGCCTCGGGACTTTGGATCGCGTCCACATTTTCGCCGACGAGCGACAGCAGCGAGGACACCGTGCTCTCCACCCGCTCGCCTAGCAGTTCGGCGTCGTCCATGATTTCAAACGGCGGCACTTCTAACGAACTTAGAATGCTAACCGGAATCCCCGCCTTGCTGCCGGGGGTGAAAATATTGATGTCCACCTTGTCGCGGAGGGTGGCGATGCGCGACGGATCTTGCCCCCACTCAGCGAGACCGGCCTTCCACATGGCTGCGGTCTGCGAGGCAAATTCATCGGGTGAGACGCCTTTTTTCGTCGCGTCGTCCTCGTTGATCCATGGCCGGAAACTCTTGGCGTCGAGGTCGGGAAATAACAGTAATAGATTCGCGATGTCGCCCTTGGGGTCGATGATGATGGCTGGGATGTTATCCATCGCCGCCTCTTCTAGCAGCGCGAGGCATAGCCCGGTTTTCCCCGA
>JAYVEJ010000400.1:0-1669 GCA_043748885.1 Luteolibacter sp.
CCGTAGCTCGTCTCGGGATGACTCAGACTTTCACTGGTTGATTTCATGTCTGTGCGCACGCACTGGCTGGAGCGTCCCGCTCCAGAGCGTTGTCCGGGCGTCCCGCTCCGGACTTTTCACGAGTATAACAGGATCATTTTCTAACGCGAGCATGGCGAGAATTCAATCCAATGAATTAGGGAGTGATACGGGCGACATTACCCTAAGAACCCTGTTAGCGGACTGGTGGCGTGGGCGTGGGCGCTCATTTCGGGCAGGCCGAGTTGGTAGGCTTCGCGGCCGGCTTGGACGGCGAGCTTGAAGGCGACGGCCATTCTAACGGGGTCAGAGGCGATGGCGATGGCGGTGTTGATGAGCACGGCGTCGGCACCGAGTTCCATGGCTTCGGCGGCGTGGCTGGGGGCACCGAGTCCGGCATCGACGATGACGGGGACGATGGCTTGCTCGATGATGATGCGGATCTGGTCGCGGGTGACGAGGCCGCGGTTCGAGCCGATGGGCGCACCTAACGGCATGACGGTGGCAGTGCCCACTTCTTGCAGGCGCTTGGCGAGGACGGGGTCGGCGTTGATGTAAGGCAAGACGGTGAAGCCTTCTTTAACGAGGATTTCCGCGGCCTTGAGGGTTTCTATTGGGTCGGGAAGCAGGTAGGTGGGATCTGGGTGAATTTCGAGTTTCACCCACTTGGGAAGTCCGGCGGCGGCGGCGAGGCGGGCGAGGCGGACGGCTTCCTCGGCATTCATGGCACCGCTGGTGTTAGGGAGCAGCAGATACTTTTCGGAGTCGATGAATTCAAGGATGTTGGCGTAGGGATCGCGCTTGCCGGTGAGATCGGCGCGGCGGAGGGCGACGGTGACGATCTGCGTGCCACTGGCGGCGAGGGCATCCCGCATGGATTCGTTAGACGGAAATTTGCCGGTGCCGAGGAACAGGCGGGAACTGAATTCGCGCCCGGCGATGGTGAGGGTGGACATGGAAGAATGTTAGAGGTTATGAGTGAAGAGTTATTTGGGAAGATGCGGCTAGTTCGCTGGCGAGCCAGGACTCGAAGGCGGCGTGGTCGTTAAGGTCGTATTGCCAGCAGCGGAAGCCGAGTTCACGGCCAGTGGCGATGTTAGGCGCGAGGTCGTCGATGTAGAGAGTTTCCTCTGGGATCAGGCTGTGGCTGCCGATGGCGTGGTGATAGATTTCCGGCTCGGGCTTGATGAAGCCGGTGTTGAAGGAGAGCACGGCGTCGTGGAAGAGGGCAAACTCCGGGTATTCTTCGAACACCCACGGGCAGTGGATGGCGTTGGTGTTAGAGAATAGAATCAGGCGGTGGCCATCGGCGGCGAGCTTGCGGACGGATTGCCACATCGCTTCGTTGGGCGTGAAAATTTGCTGCCATGCTGCGGTGAATTCATGGGTGGTGGCGGTGCTGCCGAGGACATCGAGCGCCCAGGCGATGTAGGTGTCCACCGCGATTCTGCCAGTTTCAAACTCGTCCTTGCGCTCCAGTAGCAAATTCATCCGCTGCTTAGAGCCGCTGATCCCGGCAGGAAATAGCCGGGACATGGACGACTCAAAGTCGAAGTCGAGCAGGACGCGGCCGATGTCGAAGAGGAAGGTCATGGAAGAGGTTGAGAGTTGAAAGTTGATGGGAAGCGAATGCGGGGTGGCGGCGGAGGCG
>JAYVEJ010000401.1:0-1666 GCA_043748885.1 Luteolibacter sp.
CGATTTTATCGAGGATATTCATGGGGAAAGGGGGATTACTGGGTGATGGGGAAATCGTCGGTGAGGAGGGCGACGAGGTTGCTTCCGGCTGGAGTGAGAGTCGCGTGGTTGCCATCGCCCGTGATTAGGCCGCGGGTCAGGTAGCGCTGCGGCACGGTGGATGGGCGGACGGCGGTGACGGTGGCTGCGGCGACCTCGCGCTGGCTGGGATTAAAGGCAACGGGCAGGCCAGTGGCACTGAAGCTGATTTCCCAGGAAACAGCTCCCTCGGCGGAACCGTGGCTGATCCACGGGTAGCGTTTTACGAAGTCCGGGGTGCCGTGCGCTGGCAGGGTGACTTTGAAATAAACCGGGGTGGAGGCGATGAATTGACTGAACGGGTAATCGGGGTTGGCCTTGTGCTCGATGAAGAACCGCGCCGCATCGCCGCCGGTGATGTTCATGCCGTTGAAGATGCCGTGGTAGTTCGTGCCGCCGGCGAATTTCTTGTGCCAGTCCTCATAATGGGTGCTCATGACCAGGCCGAGTTCGAGGTGGCAGTGAGCGCGGGTGCGGTCGATCCCGGCACCGGTGAAACCCATCCGCCCGAGGACGCCACCGGCTTCCACTGGGTCGCCCGGCTTGCAGGTGATTTCCGCGAGATGGGCGTAGAGCGAATAGACGGCTGAGTTTTCCCAAGTGTGCTCGACCACCACGTATTTTCCGTAGTTGCTGCGTCCGGCGATGGGGCTGGTGTGGACGACGCGGCCTGCGGCGATGCTCGAAACGAGATCCAGCGGGTTGCCGGCTTTATCGCGATTCACTGGGGAAATATCGATGCCTTCATGGAATTTCGTCAGCAGCATTTCCCCATTGATGCGGACCGCCGAGCGGACAAACCCATAACTGCCGGCTTCCCACGGCTTGGTCACTTGGCCTTCGAAATTCCGGTCCACATACATGTAGAACTGGTCCGGTTCACCGGTGAGGAGATGCTGGTTTTCCGTCGGCAGGCGGAGGTCGATCGGGGCTGCGCCGAGGACACCGGCGCACGAGAGAATGAGAGCTAGAAATCGGATCATCGCGAGTGACTACTTTTTCTTTTTGCCCGCGGCACCGGTGCGCGGCAGATCTTTGTCGAGCAGGGTTAGGTCGGCGAGGGTGACCCCTTTCCAGATCACGATGATCCCGTCGTTGATTTGCTTGTCGATGGCCACCCCGTCCACCACCCGACCGTTGATTTGGGCGATCATCCAGCGGCCTTGGTTAGCGGCAGTGATCGCCGCGAGGCGGGCGGCGGCGTTGCCCTTGAGCCTAAAAACCAGCCCATAATCCTCGCCGACCGAGGACGGAAACGGGCTAAAGGACACCATATCCTTGAGGTTGATTTCGGGCAAACGGCGGAAGTAGCGCGTATCCCCATTCGCAAGCTGCGGGAAGATCATCTTCGGATTGTCCGTCGCTTCCGTTTCCAAATGAAACGTCACGGAAGCTTTATCCTCCTTCTTGCCGCCCGCAAAAACGCCCGGCGCCAAGGCCAGGACGACCATCATTGTGAGTGCTGCGACGCGGGATTGCATGGCCGGAGTGAAGCAGAAGAACCCGATCCCGGAAGGAAAATCGGGCGTCATTATGCGGAGCTTGCCGCCCTCGTCACCGCCCATGTTGCCAAACTCACCGACAAACC
>JAYVEJ010000402.1:0-1665 GCA_043748885.1 Luteolibacter sp.
CAGGCCTATCGGAACCAGCAAAAGGAAATCGAGCACGTCCAAGAGTTCATCGACCGCTTCCGCCAAGTCGGGTCAAAAGCCTCGCAGGTCCAGTCGCGGATCAAGTCGCTCGAAAAGTTAGAACGGATCGAGAAACCACGCACCCCGAGGAAGCCCTTTAAGTTTAGCTTCCCCCAGCCGCCGCGCTCTAACCAGAAGGTCATCGAGCTTTCCAAAGTCAGCCAAGCCTATGGCGAAAAGGAAATCTACAAGGATCTCGATCTCACCATCGAACGAGGCGACCGCATCGTCCTCGTCGGCCCTAACGGCGCGGGTAAATCCACCCTCATCAAGATCCTCGCCGGCCAGATCCCGATCAACGGCGGCAAACGCGAACCCGGCTACGCCACCAAGATCGGCTACTACAGCCAACACCGCTCCGAGTCCCTCAACGAGAACAACACCGTCCTCGAAGAAGTCCTCGCCGCCTGCACCACCCTCCGCGACGAGGAAGCCCGCAGCATTCTCGGCTCCTTCCTCTTCCGCCGCACCGATGTCGAGAAGCGCTGCGGCGTCCTATCCGGCGGTGAAAAATCCCGGCTTAATCTCGTCAAGTTCCTCGTCGATCCACCAAACTTGCTGTTGATGGACGAACCCACCACCCACCTCGACATCCTCTCCATCGACTCGCTGGTCCAAGCTCTGAAAAACTACGAAGGCACGCTCGTCTTCATTTCCCACGACGTCCATTTCATCCGCACTCTAGCAGAGACCACCCTGCATATTAATAATGGTGCCGTCACCCGCTACACCGGCGGCTACGATTACTTCATCGAAAAAAGCGGACTCAACGACGACCGGAGCGCGGTGACGGCGTAAGCGCCCCCTTCACCCTCTCCCGCAGGAGGCTACTCTTCCACTTCCCACCCACGCCTTCCGACGTCATCACCGCGCCATGGACGTAGTTCCAGCCCGTGTCTTGAAACCACTGGATCGCGAGCTGTTCGAGTGGGACTTCGGTGATCGTGGACCAATGAGTTGGGCTTCAGTCAGACGAAAATGGGCAGGGGGGGGACTATCCCTAGGTTCGAATCCCCACCTTGATAGATTCGGACAATGTGAGATTTTTCCACAGCCCATCCACCACGCGTTGAAGGAGTAACGAAGCCGCCCACCAAGTCGGCTTCAGCATTTCAGGGGAACTGGTTAGTTTTAAACTCCGAGGCTAAGTTGAGATATACAACCATCTACTTTTCATCGATTCGTTAGAACTTGAATTCCAGTTCTCGAAGCATCTCAAGGAAGGTCATGCTACGAACTCCAAGCGTTGAGCGCTTCATCCGCACTCGACCAGGTAATCTGCTGCTCCCAGGAAATTCCAAGTAGCAGGCGAAACACTTTCCCCACCTCCTCAGGCTCCACCCAGTCCGCTGGCGGCACCATGTGGCTGAGCTGCTCTCTCGGTAAATGCCGACTCCGCCCGAGCGAAACATTCCGGCGTGGTCCGTTAGCACCTTCATCATCAGCCCATGAGCAGCGAGAAAATCCGCCACCGAGTCCGCCCGCCACGTCGGTAACAGGTCGTAGCACTCGATGGCGTTGCGCACCTCCTGAATTTCCCGCATTGACCCGCTTCCCTTCCAGAATCGCCGTCACCTGACCGATGCCGAGGCTGTTGTTCTCGAT
>JAYVEJ010000403.1:0-11745 GCA_043748885.1 Luteolibacter sp.
ACCTCGACCACGTCGATGCCGATGCCGAAGATCCGCATGATCAGCCGGGATAGGTGACCAGCAGCTCCTTCATCTCGCGCACGGCGGCAGTCAGACCGATGCGGGTGGCCCGGGAAATGATGCTGTGGCCGATGTTGAGTTCCGCGAGGTGAGGGACGGTTAGAATCTGTTGGATGTTGGTGTAGTTGATGCCGTGACCGGCGTTCACTTGGAGGCTGAGGTGGCCTTCCTTGGCGGCGGCGATGAGGCGGTCCAGCTCGGTTTGCACGGCGTCGCCAGTGGCATTGGCGAAGGCACCGGTGTGGAGTTCGATCATATCGGCGCAAGCTTCACCGGCGGCTTCGACTTGTTTCAAATCTGGGTCGATGAAAACACTAACGCGGATGCCGGCGTCTTGAAGACGGGCGATGACCATCCGAGTCTTATCAAAACTGGCGAGCACGTTGAGGCCACCCTCGGTGGTGATTTCCAGGCGGCTTTCCGGCACCAAGCAGACGAACTCGGGCTTCAATTTCAGGGCGATGCCGACCATTTCCTCGGTCACGCCCATTTCAAAATTCAACGGCGATTTCACCTCAGCGCGGATCCGATAGGCATCGGCATCCTGCATGTGGCGGCGGTCACCACGGACGTGAATCGTTAGAGAATCCGCGCCGCCGGCGAGGGCGTCGTGGCCGGCTTGGACGGGACATGGTTCGGCGTTAGGTGCGCCTGGCGCTTTCGCATAGCGGGCCTGACGCAGGGTGGCGATGTGGTCGATGTTGACTCCGAGAAGCAAGGGCATGGCGTGGAATAGCGGGCGGAAATGCATCCGGCAAGACTCACTTGTGAGGCGGAAATCACGGCGGCGAGAGCAGCGTGAACGGCCAGCATTGAATGTTCCTCAGAACCCAGAAGCCGACCACCAGCCAGACGATGCCCCAAGCTCCCACCCCGCCGACATTGAGGCGAAATGGCAACGGTTTCCGGCGGACCCAACCGATAACTCCGATGCCGACTCCGACGCCCGCTAACGGCAGTAAAATCATCCCGAGCGGATTGTAGCGAAATGCCTCGCCAAGCCTGCCATGCAAGGTCGCGTGGGCGGCGCGGGTCATGCCGCAGCCGGGGCAATGCAGGCCGGTGAGTTTGTGAAACACACATCCCGGCAGCCAGGACTGCCCCATGGATCCCCGCTGATAGAGTTGGAATGCAGCGACGGCCAAGACGACCCAGCCGAGTGCCAGCCACCATGCTCGTTGCCGTTGCATTTATAAATCAGTGGGAAGCTGCTGCTAGGAGCCTTACGGGATGTTTAGGGCGGGTTGGCGAACGCGAAAATCATCGTCGCGATGAACGAGAGCGTCATCAAAATGCCGACGTAACCGCAGATCAATCCAGCAAACGCCGTCCCACGACCGACCATCGGCGTGGGCGAGTTGGCGAGTTGGCTCAGCGCCATGTGGCCGCAAATCACCGCCGGGATTCCGAGGAAAACCATGCAGGTCACCAAGCCCACAATGCCGCAGACAAGACTCGCGATCGCCAGCCCCGAGGTGGTGGGATGCATCATCCCGGGACTGCCGAGCTGCGGGGAATTCGTTAGACAAATGCCACCTTCTGCGCGGAGTTGGTCGAGCGTCAGCCAGCGCGGCATGCCCTCGTGCCAGAGCAATGTGGTCGCGCCGATTTGCCCGGAAGCAATGAGTGTGTGCAACCCGGAGTCCTCGATGGGGCCCCGTTGTTGTCCGTTTTCCCCATAGAACCATTGCGCCATTGCCGGGCCAGCATCCGGGGCAAACGCATTTCTGGCAACCCTCAAAATGTCCCCGTCCAGGGCATCTCCATTTCAAAATGGAATCACTGATGAACAGGATGAGAGGTGAGTTCAGGTTTCTGATGGGGCGACCACCATCCATCCTCTTGATCTCTCCAATCTGCGTCCGTCCTGTGCATCTGTGGTTGTAAAAATCCAAATCGAGATGCCCTGTGTCCCCGTCCGTGCGCCGATCCGCTGGGGCAAAAACAGTTGCCACCCTGCCCGCCCCCGATACCCTCCGCCTCCTCATGATCATAGCCCCGAAGATCCGCGGATTCATCTGCACCACCGCCCATCCAGAAGGTTGCGCCAAGCATGTCGCAGAACAAATCGCCGTTGTTAGAAGCCGCGGTCTGATCGCAAACGGCCCCAAGCGCGTGCTCGTCATCGGCGCGTCCACCGGCTACGGCCTATCCTCGCGGATCGCCGCCGCCTTCGGCTCAAATGCCGCGACTGTCGGCGTTTTCTTCGAGCGCCCCGGTGAGGCCGACCGCCCCGCCACCGCCGGCTGGTATAACACCCGCGCGTTTGAAATGGAAGCCGCCGCCGCTGGCCTCTACGCCCGTTCCTTCAATGGCGATGCCTTTTCCGACGCTGTGAAAACGCAAGTCATCGCCGCCATCAAGGCGGACCTTGGCCAAGTCGATCTCGTCGTTTACAGCCTCGCCTCGCCGCGCCGCACCGATCCTAAATCTGGCGAGGTGTATAAATCGGTGCTCAAGCCCGTGGGCGAAAGTTATACGAACAAAAACCTCAACACCACCACCGGCGAGGTTCATGAAATCACCATCGAACCCGCCGAGGGCGATGATATCTCACAGACCATCGCCGTGATGGGTGGCGATGATTGGGAACAGTGGACCGACGCGCTGCTAGAAGCCGGCGTCCTAGCAGACGGAGTGCAAACTGTCGCTTACTCCTACATCGGCCCCGCAGTCACTTGGCCGATCTATAAGAACGGCACCATCGGCAAGGCCAAGGAAGACCTCGAACGCGTGCAACGCGTGCTGGATGCCAAGCTCGCCCCGCTCCATGGAAACGCCTGGGTCTCCGTCAACAAAGCGCTCGTCACTCAAGCCAGCTCCGCCATCCCGGTGGTGCCGCTTTACATCTCGCTTCTCTACAAAGTGATGAAGGCAGATGGCACCCACGAAGACACCATCGAGCAAATGGACCGCCTGCTCCGCGAGCGACTTTATAACGGCAAGCCACAGCCCGACGAAGCCGGCCGCATCCGGGTGGATGACTGGGAAATGACCCCGCAAGTCCAGCAGCTCGTGGGCGAGCGGTGGGAAAAGGTAAACACCGAAAACTTCCCCGAGTTCGGCGATTTCGAAGGCTATCATTCGAGTTTCCTGCGACTGTTCGGGTTCGGTCTAACTGGCGTCGATTACACCGCAGAGACCGACCCTAGCGTCGCCATCCCGTCGTTAGTGTCCTAACTGAATCGCAGGATTCACTCCGCCCTAAATCTTCAGTTCCTTCATCATCTTCGTCGCTTCATCGAACTGGCTGACGAAGCTTTTGAAAGTGATGTAAGTGAGCCAACAAACACCGCCAATGGCCAAGGTGATCAGCACCTTCCAGACGGGATGCAATCGCGGATGGAGCCAGACCGAAGGCAGCGCGAATGGCGGCACCGTCACGAACGTGAGGATGATGAACGAAGTCTTGAAATACCACGGCAGGGAATTCCCACGCGGCGCGACCGCCAGCGGTGGCCTCGACCCATCCAGAAACTCGTGGCAGTGCCTGCACTTGACCGCCTCATCCTGGATCTCTTCCGCGCAATAGGGACATTTCTTCATTTTTTCATAACTGGGTGAGTCGCGCCGGAGTCTGAAGCGTTTTACCCCGATGTCCATCTGTAGCGGTGGCCGGTCCCACCTGATAGAAATCGGACACTTCATCGGTCATGAGCTGTCGAGCGAACCGCCCGAAATGGTCGCTGCGAGGCATTGGCTGAAATGCAGAGTTGCAGCCACCTGCGGCTGAGTTGGACGCATCGGACGCTATTGCGCTTTCCACTGCAATACGGTGCCAGCGGGCATCAAGCGGGTGGCGCGGGCGATGTCCCAGTTCGTGAGGCGCAGTCCGCCTAGCCCTGGCAGTTTCATCTGCGCGGGGCTGCTGGTGCCGTGCAATCCGTAGGGCAAGGGATCGCTGCTGCCGGCCTTGGCGAGGTTGATCCAGATGATGCCGACGGGATTGTTAGGGCCGGGCGCGAGGTATTGCGCCTTCTCTAACGGAGCTGGGATTTCGGGCGTCGCGCTTGGCAGGCCAGCACCGGCCGACGCGGGCGGTGGTTTCGGGATCTCACGCGGTTCGCGTTTGGTGGCCATGCGCGGCTGCGGAATGGCGGCAAGCACGGTCCATTTGTCGCGGCCCCGCAGGCCGGGGCGCGCGGTGGACAGCGGCAGGACGGCGATGAGTTTGCCCGCGCGCGAGATTTCCAAGCGGGATAACAAAACGACGGCGGCGGTGACGGGCTTCTGCGGATCGGCCGGCGGTTGCAGCGGTGCGTCGAGCGCCGTTTCGATTTCAAACGGAATGACGTTAGGCACCTGAAATTCAGCCCCCACGGTGGGTGTGCCTTTGAGCGATGGATTGATCCGCCGCAAAAATGCCTCGTCGCAATGGAAGCGTTCCGCGACAAATTCCCAGGTGCTCGTGTAGGCGAGGAAATCCGCCGCGACCCGTTCGTCGATGGTGATGACTGGCGCGGGTGCGGCGGGCTCCGGCTTAGAGGTTTTTTTCCCGTGCGAAGGCGCGCCTTTGCCACGGGCCACCGCCGGCACGTCCTTGGGTGGCGTGATGAATTTGAAATCATCCGCCCGCAGAATGTAGCGCGCGTAGGGTTCCTTCAGTGTGGTCTCGGCTTTCGCTTTGAGCCGGGCGGAGTCGGCGGCGTCCGGGTGGCTTCGCTGATAGATCTCGCAAATTTTCAGAAACGTCGCGCCGGACTTGCCGTCGATCATGCCCGGAGAAAACATTTCCCGATCAAGAAACACCTGCAGCAAAACGTTGTCGAGTTCGCGCTGGATCTCGCCGCCGGGATCGAGATCGGGCGGAGGCTCAGGGGGTAGCACCGCCTTGGGGGCTTTCTTTTTCGGCTCCGGCGGGGGGGGCGGCGGCGGCGGCGGCACCATCGTGAGCACCTGCCCCGGTGTGGGAATGCGCAGGATCTGGCCGATCTTGATACGGTCGTCCTTGAGGTCGTTGAAATGCATCAACTGCCACAACGTCATGTCGAACTTCTTGGCGATCTTGATGATGGCGTCACCCTTTTTCACCTCGTAGTTCTCAGGCCGGATGCCGCCGGGCGTGGTCGGGTCGAGCGCGGAACTGCTAGGCGCCTTCGGCCTCAGTGCTTCCGGCAGCGGCATCCCCCACTGCTGGGTTGCCGATGGCGCGACCCACCATTTCCAACTCACGGCCAGCTCCAGCCCCGGCTCGATTTTGGAGGGGGCGCTCCATGGCTTGACGACGGATTGGGAAAACAAGCTGCCGCATTCTAACCAGAAAATCCCGATCAGTGACAGCGGACGCACCCGTGATAAACGCATGAGTGGGGATATACAGCACCCCGCTCGTGGCGCAAAGCGGAATCAAGCCCCACGCCGCTGAACTCTGGCGGAGTGCTCGCCATTTCTCGCCCAATGCCGGGGGTAGAAATCGAGTGAAGTTTTCCTAAGAAATCCACTCACCCGGGCGTTTTTGACGACGCATGATCAAACTACCATTCCTCGCCCTACTTTGGGCAGCTCCGATAATCTCGGCAGGAACCGCCTGCGCCCAGCAATCATCCGCCCCGCCAGTCGTCGGCGAGGTGATGGTCGGCGGCGGCGACCCGCGTGAAGAAAACCCCGGCGGCGCGTTCGGCGAGCCGGAATGGGTCAAGCAACGCCGTTTCAGCCTCACGCGGATTTACGTCCAGAAGGATCCTTGGGAAATGGGTGTGGAGCAGTGGTATCGGGTGCGCACGTTTGATGGCGGGCGGGTCACTCAGCGTTCTCAAATGGAATTTGAATTGGGACTACCCCACCGCATGCAACTCGACATTTATGAAAAAACGATCCACGACAACAGCGATGACAAAGGCTGGCAACAGGATGAAGTCGCGGTGGAACTCCGCTATGGACTGGCCGACTGGGGCGTCCTCCCACTGAACCCCGCGCTCTATGTCGAATATGCCTTCGCGCACGAGGGCAGCGATGTCCTCGAGTCCAAGATCCTCTTCGGCGACGACTTCGGCCGAGGTTGGCACTGGGGGGCGAACCTCATTCACGAAACCCAAGTCTGGGGCGATCGGACCCACGAATTCGCCGTCTCCGGGGGCATTTCCAAGACCCTGGTGGACAGTTGTTTCTCCGTCGGCTTGGAAGGAAAATGGTCTCACGTCTCGAACGAGAAATCTGAGGCCATCTTTGGCCCATCCATTCAATGGCGACCCACTGCGAACACCCACCTCGACCTAGTGGCACTAGCCGGACTCAACGACGCCTCGCCTAACACCGAGTGCTGGTTGATCTTCGGGTTCGACTTCGGTGGCCCATCGAAAGACGGCGGCTACAAACCCACCTCACTCGGCGGGCATTGATCCCGCGATGATGAACCCGCGCCCACGGAAACCTGTGATCAAACGACCTTCGGCGCTGGTGGCACCGGAGCTTGCAGGTGAGGGGGCGCGGCCCATCGTGCGCCAGAGTCGCAGCGGCGGGATCGGCTTGTTAGGCTCGCTCGGAATCCACGCTTGTTTGATCGCCGCCGCATGCACGATCACCCTGATCGACTACGGGGAAAAGGTTGCAACGAAAGAGGCCGCGTCTGCGGAGGGAGCAGATTTCACGTTGGCCACCGCGTCCGTGAGTCCGCCGACGGCGGTGCCGATGGCACCGCACAAACCCGCGCCGCCACGGCTGGCGGTGGCCACGTTTATCAACTCGTCAGCCTTGGTCCTGCCGCCGGCGGAACCCTGGGTGGTCGAGCCGACTCACCAGGAAACCGCGCCACAGCCAGCGGCTAGCAGTGCAAAACCCTCCACTGGATCTGGCACCAAAACCGCGAAACCCGGCGACCGCAAAGGCTCCGGCGATGGCCAGTTAGGGAAGCGGGGCAACTCCGCCCCGCCCCCGAAATTGCTCAGTGCTCCGCCGCCGCGCTATCCGGCGGCGGCCAAGGCCGCGAAGAAATCCGGCAAAGTCGGCGTGCTAGTGCGGGTGCGGGCAAATGGCTCCGCCGCCGCGACCAGCGTCTATCACAGCAGCGGCGACCCTCAGCTCGACGCGGCAGCGGTGGAGGCCGCGCGTTCGTGGAAATTCTCGCAGACCCCATCGTTAGACCCTGGGGCCACCGTCGCGGTGGTGGTGCAGGTCACTTTCAGGCTCTGAAATCATTCGCTTGCCGCGAGCCGGAGGAAGTGTTGTCCGTTAGTGATGACAGGGATTTCAAGCGTGATGCTATCCGCCGACCTGCCGTTTTCACTCCCCGTGAGGGTGTAAGCGGCGCTGGTGCTACCAACGAGTGCGATCCGATAGAGGGTGCCTGCCGTCGGCGCAAAAGTAGGGCGGGATTTCGCCGGGTCGAAGATTTCCACACAAGGTCGGGCTTGTAACTTTCTCGGGGAGCAGTGAAAAAAGCGGCCACATGAATTTCGATTTCGACACTCCTATCACCCGCCGCGGCACGGGCTGCATCAAGTATGACCGCAGGCCCGAACTCGATCCGTTTTGGGTGGCAGATATGGATTTCGCCTCGGCACCGGTGATCCTAAAAGCGCTCCACGACCGCGTGGACCACGGAGTGTTCGGCTATGCGCAGCCGCATGATGGATTGAACCAGGCGGTCCTCGGCTATCTTCGCGACCGCCGTGGCGCGGTGGTGCCGCTTGAGCACATCGTCCATCTCGGCGGCTTGGTGCCTGCGCTTTCTCTAGCAGCACGGGCGTTTTGCGCCGGGGGTGACGCGGTGATGACTTGCACGCCAGTCTATCCGCCGTTCATCGGGGTGCATCACGACGCGCACGGTGCCGTGATCACCGTCGATCATGTGCTCACAGATGGCCGTTGGAGTTTCGATTGGGAAGCCATGGAAAACGCAGTCACGCCCGAGACGAAAATTTTCCTGCTGTGCAATCCGCAGAACCCGTTAGGCCGGGTATTCTCCGCCGCTGAAATCACCCAGCTTGCCACTTTCTGCGAGACGCATGATCTGGTGCTCGTTTCCGATGAAATCCATTGCGACCTAATCTTCGACGAAACAGCGACGCCCCATTTCTCCGCGCTCAAACTGCCAGCCGCCCTCGCACAGCGCACGATCACGCTGCTCTCGCCGAGCAAGACGTGGAACATCGCTGGCCTTGGTTACGCCTTCGCCGTGATCCCGGACGATTCGATTCGCCGCAAATTTTCCGCCGCACGGGGTCACACGTTGACGGAAATCAACGCGCTTTCTTACTACACCGCCGAGGCCGCTTACCGCGACGGCGAACCATGGCGGCTCGAGCTGATGGCCTACCTGAAAACGAACCGCGACACGCTGGTGGACTTCGTCACCACCCGTTGCCCCGGCCTAACGGTCACGGCGGGGGAAGCGACCTATCTCGCGTGGATCGACGCGCGGGAACTCGGGGTGGAAAATCCCGCCCAGCACTTCGAGCAAAAGGCCGGGCTATTTCTCTCCGACGGCGCGTATTTCGGCTGGCCGGGTTGGCTCCGCTTCAACTTCGGCTGTCCACACGCGAGGATGTTAGAAGGCCTAGGAAAAATCGCGGCGGCATTGTGATTCCACCGCTAAGGAGCCTCGGCACTTCTGTCGTGGGCCAATGAGTGGCGGAAAAGATGAGCTTCGCGCTGCCCCTCCATTGGCTGGCGGACAAGAGTGTCCACCCTCCGACTATCACCCAAACGCCGTCGGCTTGCGGCCGTGGAGGTAGTCGGCGGCGGACATCTTGCGGCTGCCGTCGGGCTGGACGGTTTCTATGCGGAGCGCGCCACTGCCGCAGCCGACGGTGAGATGACCGTCGGCAGTGGCGATCTCCCCTGGTGTTAGTGATAGCTCGACGACGGTGATGGGCGGAAAAATTTTGAGGCGTCTTTCCTTACCACCTTCGAGGGCAACGGTGTAGGTGCCGGGCCACGGATCGTAGGCGCGGATGCGGCGTGCGAGGGCGGTGGCGTCTTGGTTCCAATCGAGTTTGCCATGATCGCGTTCGAGTTTGGAGATATAGCTGGAGGCGGCATCGTCCTGCGGGATGCGGGGGGCGCTGCCGTCGGTTAGTTTAATTAAAGCTTCTGCTAGGACGCTGGGAGCAAGCTCGGCGAGGCGGTCGTGGAGGGTGCCGCCGGTTTCGTCGGGGGCGATGAGGAGAGACTTGGAAACAATCATGTCGCCGGCGTCGAGGGCTTGGACGACGTGCATGGCGGTGATGCCGGTCTCGGCATCGCCGGCGTCGATGGCGGCTTGGATGCAGGCGGCACCGCGGTATTTCGGCAGGAGGGAGGCGTGGAGGTTGATGATCGCTTGGCTGGCGAGAGTGAGAATGTTTTTCCGCAGGATTTGGCCGTAGGCCATCACGACGAGAATCCCCGGCTCAAGCGCGGCCAGCTCGGCGGTGATGTCGCCAATTTTCACCGGCTGATAGACGGGGATGCCAGCGGCTAAGGCGGCCAGCTTGATCGCCGGTGGAGTTAAAGTTTGGTGGCGACCGACGGGTTTGTCCGGCTGCGTGACGAGGGCGAGCGGAAGCGGTCCTGTGGCTAACAAGTGACGGAACGTGGGCAGGGCGATGTCGCCGGTGGCGATGAAGATGAGCCGCATGGCGATCTATAAGTTAGACGTCGCCACAAGCGCAATGGAAAAACCGAGGCACGCTGCCGAGGATTTGCCCTTGAGTCCCCTTCCCCGAGCCGGGCGCGCCGAGGATGATCATGGCAGGTCGCTTGGGTGGAGTCATGGAAATGATAGTTGAAGGATCACGGTTTAGAGGCAGCTATAAAAACGAGGAAGGGCACTAACAGCGCGACATCCGCAAGCACCCGCAGCGCATCCATCGAGAACCGCGAGCGGGTGCGGTTGAGGATATGCAATAACGCGGCTCCGGTTAGTATAGCATAGAAAAACGGTCGGGTCGTGAGTTCACGATCTTGGGATGCGAACACCAGGGCCGCCGCACCCAGTAATGTGAGTGGTAGAGTGAGTGCCAATTCGTCGCTGGCCTTGATTTCAGGATCGGCTGACCGGTAGGCATGTTCCCATAAGTCGATCGCGGAAATATTGAGGATGCATAACACCGCGAAACAAATCAGCTCGCGCGAGCGGAGGAATTCCCACATATCGAAGCCGGTGTAAACATTGCTGAGCATCGCAGTTCCATAGGCGAACGAAAGACCCGCCAGCAAGTTTTTGGCATATGGAATTTCATGCGAACTGCGGCTGGTAAAAATGGACAAGGTAAAGAAACCCGCGATCAGAACCACGCCGATGGCGGCAAAGCCGTAGATTCTAACCGGCAGCCCGGTGTCGAACCGATAGCTAAAGATGGACACGTTCAAGGGCAGGGTGACCAAGATCAGAGAGAGCACCCCGGCGATGACGGCGGCCCGGCGGAACAGCCGCTGATAGGTGCGATGGAATTCATGACGGGCCGTCAGATTTTCGAAAACTCCGCTCTGCAGCGAAACATCTAGCAAGCGATCCGTCACATAAATGACCCACACCACCAAGCCGAGGGAGATATAGGCGGCCAATGGTAGATAATCGACCCGCCAGGTTTTCGCGAAAATATACAGCCAAGCCACCGCCACCAGCGGAGCATCCAAGCTCAACAAGTTAGGATAGAGCCATAAGGGCTTACGCTGCACGGAAGGCACGACGCGCGGACCATTCCCGAGTGATGCCGTGATGGCAAGCGCTCATTCCACCCCAGCCAGCGGTTCATACCAGACCGACGGCCCGCCGGATGCGGTCCAGAACTTTGGCGGCCTCCTCGCGTGCCCGCACGGCCCCGGCGGCGAGCACTTGCTCGACATAGCCCGGATCGGCCAGGATTTCCTCGCGGCGGGCACGCATCGGCGCGAAGAAATCCCAGTATCTATCTGCTAGACGTTTTTTCAAATCGCCATAGCCCACGCCGCCTTGTTGGTGATCTGCCACCATCGCTGCATACTCAGTGGGACTGGCGAAGAGCTTGTAGAGCGCGAGAATGGCCGAGCCTTCCGTGGGCTTCGGAGCCTCCACCGCAGTCGAGTCGGTGATGATTTTCATGATGAGTTTCTTCACCAGCTTTTCCTCACCGAAGATGGGCAGCGTGTTGTTATAACTCTTGCTCATCTTCTGGCCATCCAGCCCCGGCACCAAAGCGGTGTCCTCGCGGATGATCGGCTCGGGCACCACGACCGTGCCTGCGCCGTAGCTGTCATTGAACTTCATCGCAAGGTCGCGGGTGACTTCGAGGTGCTGCTTCTGGTCCTTGCCGACCGGCACTTTGTTAGAATCGTAGAGCAGGATGTCCGCCGCCATGAGCACCGGATAGGCGAACAACGCGTGGTTCGCGGCGATGCCCTGAGCGATCTTGTCTTTGTAGGAATGGCACTTCGCCAACAGGGCCATCGGGCAGACAGTTGATAGCAACCAAGCGAGTTCATTCACCTCAGGCACGGCGCTTTGCCGAAAAAACACGGCCCGCGCCGGATCGAGTCCGCAGGCGAGGAAGTCGATCGCCAGCTCACGCACATTTTCGCGTAGCGCGGCGGGATTTTGGGATGAGGTCATCGCATGATAATCCGCGATGAAATAAAACGCCTCGCCCTCGTCTTGAAGACGGACGGCAGGTTCCATCGCGCCGAAGAAATTCCCGACGTGGAGTTTTCCGCTAGGCTGGAGGCCGGTGAGAATGCGCATGGCGCGGAGTGTGGATTCCGCGCGGGGAATCGGTCAAGCGGGGAGGG
>JAYVEJ010000404.1:0-4589 GCA_043748885.1 Luteolibacter sp.
GAGAAGTTCAGCACGCCCTGAATGCCGGCGGCGACGAGGCGGTTCACGACAGCCTGCGCAAACTCGACGGGCACGCACAAGATCGCTAACTTGACCGCGCCCTCGGCGATGAATTTTTCCAAATCCGAGTCGGGAAAAACGGGGATGGTGACGCCGCGAGCACGGGTCGCTTCCGGGTTGGCATCGAACGCGGCGACGACCTCGAAGCCTTCCTTTTCGAAGCCATGGTAGCGGAGCAGGGCCGAGCCGAGATTGCCCGCGCCGACGAGGATGACCGGCTGGAGATGCTCGCGGCCAAGGGTTTCGCGGATGATCCCTGATAGAATTTCGACCGGGTAGCCTAGACCGCGGGTGCCGAATTGGCCGAAGTAAGCGAGGTCCTTGCGGAGCTGTGCGGACTTCACGCCAGCGGCGCGAGCGAGGGTGCTGGAACTCACTGTGTCCACCCCGTTGGCATTCAGTTTTTGCAGGCAGCGATGGTAGATGGAGAGCCGATAGATGGCCTTTTTCGGGATGTCGAGCTTGCCGGATTTGTCGGGGATTTCCACGGCGGGGGAGCGGAAAAGTTAGAGCGCCTCGGGTTTTTGGAGTAGCTCGGAAACGCGGTTGAGCAGGAATCCTGCGCCGCCGCCATCGACCACGCGGTGGTCAAATGTTAGCAGCAAGTCCGCTTCCGTGGCGGGCAGGAACGCCTCCACTTGGGTGCTCCAGACCGGCTTTTTCACCCCGGCACCGATGCCGAGGATCAGCGTTTCGTTAGGCAGCGGGATGGGTGTGCCGGTGGTCAGGCCGAAGGTGCCGAAGTTCGTCACCGTGGCGATGCCACCGCGGCAATCTTGCTCGGATAGACGGCGGCGGCGGGCTCGGTCCACCAGATCGTCGTATTCGGAAATGAGATCGCGCAGGGGTTTTTGGTCAACTTTTCTAACGACCGGAACCACCACGCCGTCCTCGACTTGCACGGCCACACCGATGTCGAACGAGCGTGGATGGACCACTTTATCGCCGATGAGATAGCCGGCGGTGGTCGGATTTTCCAAGAGCGCAAGGGCAAACGCGCGCAACAGATAGAGCGTCAGCCCCGGCTTGGGCGACTGGGCGCGGCGGTGGTCGAGCACCTTGTCTAGCAGAATGGGCCGCCCGACGGTGGCCAGCGGACGAGTCCAACTGCGGCGCATCGCATCGGCCACCGCGAGGCGCATCGGCGAGGCGGCGGAGCTCGGCCACGCGTCGAGGTAGTCGAGGAAACGCTCGAGATCTTCCACCGTCACTCGGCCACCGGCACCGGTGCCGACGATTGCGGAAATGTCCGCCTCGCGGATGCCGAGGTCGTTCATCCGGGCGCGCATTCTGGGAGAAATGTAGTGGGCACCCATCACGCCAGTCGGCACGGGCAGGCCTTTCACGCTGGGAACGACCGCGGGCGCTTCCTCGTAGGCGTCGTCGTCGAGCGCGAAGTGCAAATTCGCCTCCGCCTGCGCCGGGCTGTTCGACTGGCTGGTGGCGGCGCGCTTCGCTTCGCTGGATTCTAACGACTCCACACCGGTGCGGGTGATTTCCTCATCGGTCACATCCAGCAGTCCTAACAAGGTGCCGACCGAGTAGGAAATGCCTTCTTGTGCGCGGAGTTCGGAGACGACGCCATCGCACAAGGTGGTCACGCCCATCACGGCTTTGTTGGTTTCCACCTCGATGATTTCTTGATCGGTGCGGACGCGATCACCCACCGCGATGCCGAGGCGGATGACGGTGGCCTCGGCGATGGACTCGCCGAGTTGAGGCATGAGAATGGGGACGGTGGGCATCTGGGTAAAAGCTGAGAAACTGAAATACTGAAATGCGGAAACTAGAAGGAAAGCAATTTGCGGAGCGCCTCGCAGATGGATTCGGGTGTCGGGCGATGGGTGGCCCAGAGCTTCGGGTGATAGGGGACCGGCGTGTCGCGGGCGTTTAAACGCTGCGGTGGAGCGTCTAGCAGGTGGAAGCCTTCCTCGGTCACCCGTGCAATCACTTCCGCCGTGACGCCGCCCCACGGGAACGCTTCACCCACCGCTAACAGCCGCCCGGTGCGGGCGACGGAGGCGAGGATGGTGTCCAGATCCAGCGGTTTCACCGAGCGCAGATCGACCACTTCGATTTCCCATCCGTCTTGCGCAAGGCGGTCGGCAGCTCGAACGGCTTCGTGGACCATCGCGCTGTAGGCCACGACGGTCGCGTGCTTGCCGGGCCGCGTGATCCGCGCTTGGCCGATGGGCAAATGGTCGCCGTTGATCGACTTCGCCTTGAGCCAGCGGTAGAGAAATTTGTGCTCGCAGTAGATGACTGGATCATCCAACGCGACGCCGTCTAGCAGCATGTGATAGGCGTCCGAAACGGTCGCGGGTGTTAGGACGACCAACCCCGGATACTGGGCGTAGATGCCTTCCATGCTCTGGCTGTGAAATGGCCCGGAGCCGGGAGTGCCGCCGGAAGGCAGCCGCACCGTGATCGGGATCGGCACCCCGGTCCGATAGAAATGCGTCGCTGCCTGGTTGACGATTTGGTTGAACGCCAACGACGAGAAATCCGCGAACTGCATTTCCACGATCGGCCTCATGCCTTCGATGGCCGCGCCCACCGCCATTCCGATCATCGCATCCTCCGAGATCGGCGCGTCGAAGACTCGGTTAGGAAACTGCTCGGCGAGTCCCTTGGTCGCCTTGAACGCCCCGCCGAAGGTGGCGATGTCTTGGCCGTAGAGAAACACGCGGTCGTCCTCGCGCAGGAGTTTTTCCTGAGCCTCACGGATGGCGTCGATGTAGGTCACACTCACTGGACAACAAAATTTGTTAGGGGAAAACGGGTGGCCAGCGCGGTCCAGTCTTCGTGATAGGGATCAGGCACCGCTTCCTGTTGGGCTTGGGCGACGGCGCGTTGCACTTCCTCGGCGAACTCTTCCTGCCAAGCGAGAATTTCATCCACCGTCGCGAGATGGTTGTCCACGAGTTGGCGCATCGCCACCTCGATGCAGTCGCGCCCGTAGTGGCCGTTGCGGATTTCCGACGGCACATAAGCACCGTCGTCGTGCTCGCCATGGCCGGACAGCCGCAGCAATCTAGCAACCACCAATTGCGGCCCGCCGCCCTCGCGCGCCCGCTTGACCGCCTCGCAGATCACCGAGGCGCAGGCCAGTAAATCCGTGCCATCCACCGAGAAGCCGCCGACGCCGTAGCCGCGTGCTTTTTCCACCAAATCCGCACACGCGAACTGCCGGTTGTTCGGCGTGGAGTAGGCGAACTGGTTGTTACCCACGATCACCACCATCGGCAGGTGCTCGACGGCGGCGAGGTTCAGTCCTTCGTGAAATGCGCCGGTTGAAGTCGCGCCGTCGCCGATGCAGGTGGCACCCACTCGTCCGCTCAGAGTTCCTTGCAGCCGCTTCGCGAACAGCATTCCCGCGATCACCGGAACCTGCGCGCCGAGGTGGGAGATCATCGCCGGCATCCCCATCCGAGGGCGACCGCGGTGGATATTGCCATCGCGCCCGCGCATCGGCCCCTCGACGGAGCCGAGGTAAGTCCTCGTGCAATCAATGATCGGCTCGCCAAATGCGGTGCGCCCGGCCTGATCCCGGATCAGCGGCGCGAAGAAATCCGTGCCCTGGATGAGGGCGGTGCCGAGCGTGGCGCTGACCGCTTCCTGGCCGCGCCCGAGATACACGCCGCCGACGATTTTTCCCGCTTTGTAGAGGCTGGAGAGCTTATTTTCCAAGATTCTCGCCCGCAGCATCGACTGAAACACCGACCGCAGGAAATCGCGGTTCATCACCACCCCTTCGGCGAAAAATTGCATATCCAAGTGCGGCACGGCGCGAGGCTAAGACAGTGCATGGGAAACCTGCAACCGCTTTCCCGAAAAGTCACACCAGCCGCCGGTTCCACGCCACCAGATCTTTGTAGCTGAGGCCCGTGTCGCCGCAATGGTCGAGCCGCCGCGTGGCTCACCGAACGTAGTGCATGAAATTCTTCCACCCCCCCGCCATCCCGAGGATTTGGCATTGTCCGTTGGTGAATCCGCCGGGTTGCAGAAATTCCCACTTGCCGGGATTTACCGCTGTCTCACCGAGTCCGCTTCAGCGGACGAGGGCTTAAGAACCCTGGTGAGAGCGGTTAGCAATGACCGTAACTATTGCTGCCAAAGCGACCAAACGGTCGGGGAGGCAGCGGCGCATGTCCAAGCTGGCTCTCCGGGGGTGGCTAAAGGCCGTTGCGGCTGACTCTTGCCAGCTTCTTAACTCCCCGTCCACCAGGAAGGACAATGTATCCTCCTTCCCTATGAAACCAGCCCTTCATTTCATTCCTCTGGCCATCGCATGCATTTCCTCATTCGGCTTCGCCGAAGATGAACAGCTTCCGTTATCTGAGGCCACCACCGCCCGCATCATCGGTGATCTCCCGGACGGCACACCGTCGCCCCCCGAGCCACCGAAGCCCGCGTACATAGTCCCGGCCAAGGACATCCTGGGCACTGAGATCCACGAGCAAGGCGGGCAAAAAAATCATCGTCCAAGAGATCAATCCCATCGCCCTTCCGCCGCCGCCGATGGCCGT
>JAYVEJ010000405.1:0-4585 GCA_043748885.1 Luteolibacter sp.
GCTAGCACCTCATCCGCCGGAATCTCCGAGCGGGTGCAAAGATCTGCCAAGCTTTCCTCGTTAGAAAACGCACAGCTTTGGCAACCGCCGAGGTGATAGCGGGCAAAAATCGCCCGCCGCGCACCGGGCAACGTTTCGAGAATCAACGCCATCGGCGAGGCAGTGGAAAGATCGGCAGCTTGCATCGCCGGAACCCTAGCCGCCGGACCGGGGATGACAACCTCGTCATTCCCATCCGCTCTAACACCGAGCTACGGTCGCGCCGCTTCTTTGGCGAGCAGCGCCAGCTCGTCCTCGTGCGAGTGGATTTGCAGCAACGCCTGCACGCCATGCATCGCAGCGGTGGCTTTAAGTATATTGCGAATCGCAGCAGCCGTGTGCCCTTCTTTGCCGATGAGCATTGCCACATCTTTCTGCACCAGCACCAGTTTGAGGCGCAGCCCGGTGGGGCCCATTTGCGTGACCTTGATCTGGGCGTTGCTCGGCTCGCTGATTAAATTTACCACCACGAATTGCAGGAAATTTTTCAGCCGCAGGGTGATCGCCTGAATTTCCGCCGGGCTGATAGATGGCTTCGCGGACGCTGGCGGCGCAGCATTGCTTTGCACTGGCATGGCACTGCGGAATTCCCATTCCATCACTTTGTAATGGGCTGTGCGTTTGAAAAACCCGGCGACGTCCACCTCTTGGTTTGCCACTTTTTTCACCGCGGGCAGGACGGTCCTGAAATCCCATTCCATCACCTGAATGCTCGCTAACCGCTTCAGCGAGCGCGCGATCTCGAGCTCCTTAATCTCCGTGTTAAGGAGGGCGATGAAGTCCCAATCCGCTTCTTGGATTTCACCAAGTTGTTTGAGAGTGCTGGAAATTTTGGAAACCCGTTTTGGCATCGCTTTCGGGCGGACTCTTAACCGTGATTGACCTCTCGCTCAAACCAAAAAACCCGCGGGCGAGAGTGGGGGGGGCCGCAGATTTTGAGGCTGAGCGCAATGGGCGTCTTCAGAGATTCTCAAGGCGGACGATGCTTTCGATTTCCAGCGGAGTGAATTCGCGGCTGCCCATGCTGAGCTTGAGCTTGGCGGAAGTTTGCGGGATTTTTTGAGAAACCAGATAGATCATTCCCTCAAGAGGATAGGTTTCGCCGACGAGTTGCACCCGCACGCGCCGACCCATCATCACCCCGAACCGGAACTCGAAGGCGCACTTCTTATCCTCCAATTCTTGCAGCCATTTGCGGTGGCCTTCTTCGGAGCCGTTGCCAGTTAGATCGAGTTCGCCTTGGTCGAAGTTCATGGGAGTTCGCTAAATGGATTGATGACATGGACGCCATCGTGAGTTTCATCGTCAATTTTCAACATGATACTCTTCATGACTGAGCTGCACCGTATTTGTGCGGCCTGAAATCGTCAAGCGGCGGGGAGGTGGTGGTGTTTTTAGGCTGTTTCAAAACGCCATGCCGTGGAATAAGCTCCGGCCATGCCGAGAGAACGCGATCCGGACGAACCGAAAATCTATTTTTTGCCGAACTTGATGACGGCCTGCAATCTAGCGTGCGGATTTTTCGCGGTGCTGATGATTTTCAAAGGACTCAACGAGGTTCAGAAAATGTCGGGCGAGCTGCCGCTCACAGCGAAGGAGTATTACGAAGTTTCCCATCGCTACTACGAATATGCGATCTTGCTGATTTTTGGCTCGTGCTTGTTTGACCTGCTAGACGGCCGACTGGCGCGACTGGGTGGCCAGGAATCGCCCTTCGGCCAGCAGTTCGATTCGCTGGCGGACATCATTTCCTTCGGGATGGCTCCGGCGCTGCTGCTGTCCCGCGCAGTGCTTTTCCCGCTGCCGAAGAACATTGGCTGGGCGATCGCGCTGATCTATCTGGTGTGCGGGGCGATGCGGCTGGCGCGCTTCAACTGCCTCGCGGCCTTGCCCAAGAAGCCCGGCGCGTCGAACGATTTCCGCGGCCTGCCGATCCCGATGGCGGCGGGATTCATCGCATCGCTGACGTTTTTACTGATCGATCTCTACAAGAACGACCACGAGATCGGGATGTGGAAATACATCCTAGCAGGCGCGATGTTAGGTCTCTCGCTGCTGATGATTAGTGACGTGCGCTACCCGAGTTTCAAGAAGGTGGGTTGGAAAACGCGCGGAAATCTGGGAGCCATCGTGATCGCATTGTTGTTGGTGATCGCCATCGTGCAGTTCCGCTATGTGATGCCGGTGGCGTTGTTCAGCATTTATCTGTTGTATGGTTTCATCCGCCCGTGGGTTTCCCAAAAGCTGCGGAAGGAACTCGAGGTGGACGAAGTGGAGGAGGATCCGGCAGCTACGAACGAGGCTAGGAAAGAAGTCTAACCATGAGTCTTCCGCATCGCTCGCGCTGGGTCACATTGTCGTTAGTTCTGCTACCGTTGTGGCTCGTGGCATCGGGTGGCGGGGCGTTGTGGTATTATTTTCACCGCGAGAAAAAGCAGGCGCTCGTCGAGCAGGAGCGATTTTCGCAAGCGGTCTCGACGCCGCTGATCGCGGATGATTTGAGGAAAATCGTGGAAGTCATCGGCGAGCGGAATGTGTCCTCGGAGACTGCCGCCGCGAATTTATCGCGGACGGCTGCCATGATCGAGGGGCTGCTCGGCCCGTCTAACACCGGCTATGCGGTCCGCAAAGCGAAGGGTCCGGCGGATTGGCCTATCCTCCAGGTGACGCTCGCCGGGAAAAGGCCAGACCCGCCGCCGGTGTGGGTGATCACGTCCTACGACAGCCGCGCCGGCTCGCGCGGGGCGGAGGCAAATGCGACCGGTCTAGCAGCCACGCTGGCCGCCGCGCAAGCGCTCGCCCGCGACAAGCCGATTGCGCCGGTGCATTTCATTTTCCTGCCTCACTCAAACGACCCGGAATCGCCGGTGGTAGAAACTGCGGCGAAGTTCCTCGAACTGACGAAACCTGCTGGACCGCCCAAGGCGATCCTCTGCGTGGAAGCGATGGGCGCGGGCGAGCCGTTGTGGCTAACATCGCGCGACGTTTCCGCCACTCCGCTCAATCTGGTGGCCGGACTGGGCGCAGTTTACGGCGCGGAAGTCGTTTGTCTGGGCGACGATTCTGACCTCGCTAGCATCTTGTTTGAAATGAATCTGCCGGCCGTGCGGGTCGCGACCCGCCCGCTGGTCACTGCCGCAGACAAGGATGACCGTTTGCCATTTGCCCCCACCGTGGCGGCTTCCACAGGCCGACTGATCGAGCTGATCCGCCGTTGCTCGCTGAAATAAGAGCGCAGATTCCCGGTTGCGGATTTCCCGAAGCCGTCCAAAATCTCCGCCTAGACGAATTCTGCTGCCTCCCATTTTTCCATGCGCCCCACCGACCTCGACCCCGCCTTCATCTCCCACGCTCCCGGCTATTGGTCGGACGAAGATACCGCGAACTGGGATGATCACCGCTGGCAGCTCAGAAACCGTGTCGATTCGCTCGCCGATCTCGACCTGCGGCTCAACCTAACCGACGAGGAACGGGCCGGCGTGCTGCTCGCCGGGACCAAGCTGGCGATGTCGATCACGCCGCACTTCTTCAACCTAATCGACCGCGACAACCCGAATTGTCCGATCCGCCGCCAAGTCATCCCGCGGATCGAGGAAGGCTGGAATGCGCCGGAGGAAATGGCCGATCCGTGCGGCGAGGATTCCCACATGCCGGTGCCGGGGCTGGTCCACCGCTACCCGGACCGGGTGTTGTTTCTGGTGACCGACCGTTGCGCTTCTTACTGCCGCTACTGCACCCGCTCGCGGGTCGTTTCCGGTGTGGGCGAGCAACATTTGGAAACTCAGTGGGAGCCTGCTTTTAAGTATCTCGAGAAACACACGGAAGTCCGTGACGTGCTGCTATCCGGCGGCGATCCGCTGCTTTTTTCGGACGACCGGTTAGACAAAATCCTCACCCGCTTGCGGGCTATCCCGCACATCCAGTTCGTCCGCATCGGCTCGCGGATCCCGATTTTCCTGCCGCAGCGGATCACACCGGAGCTGTGCACGATGTTGAAGAAGCACCACCCGCTTTTCATTTCTATCCACTCGAACCATCCGCGCGAACTCACCACCGAAGTCCGCGAAGCGCTGGGCCGCCTCGCCGATGCCGGGATCCCGCTCGGCAACCAAAGCGTGATGCTGCGCGGCGTGAACGACAGCGTGGAAGTCCAGAAAGCGCTCGTGCAGAAGCTGCTGATGTGCCGCGTGAAACCGTATTATCTCTATCAGTGCGACCTGATCAACGGCTCGTCGCACCTCCGAACTCCGGTCGCGGAAGGGGTGGCGATCATCGAAGGTCTGCGCGGCCACACCACGGGCTATGCGATTCCGCAGTTCGTCATCGATGGCCCGGGCGGCGGCGGGAAAATCCCGATCAACCCGAACTACGTGGTCGATACGGCGTCCGGCAAGATCACGCTGCGGAACTTTGAAGGAGAAATCTTCGAGTATCCCGATCCCACGCCGATCCCGGCGCTGGAGTTAGAAAATCTGCATCAGCAAGCGCTGAGCCGGTCGATTTAATCGAAGTCCCGAGAGCCGAGATCCCTCACTGAAACGAGCCT
>JAYVEJ010000406.1:0-4585 GCA_043748885.1 Luteolibacter sp.
CGGTTGACGGTGGCCTGCCCGCCCTCGATCACGGCGAGGCCGTGGCCGCTGGCATCGGTGAAGTGGCAATCGACAAACGTCGCACTTCCGCCACGGACGAGGGCGGCAGAAAACCGCTCGGTGCCGACGGCGAAGACTTCATGGCGGAGGGTGATGCCGCTGACTCGAGCACCCTTGGCGGCGGGGCCGATGGTGATGGCACTGCCATTTTCCGGCGTGCATTCGACTTTGGTTTCGGCGAATCCGGCACCTTGCAACTCGACGGCAGCGTCGATGATAAGTGGGCCTTTCCAAGTGCCCGCGCCGAGGACGATGCGGTCGCGGTCGCGTGCGTCGTCGAGAGCTTCTTGCGGCGTGGCAAAATCTCCGGGAACACGGAGGGTGCGGATATAGCTGGAAAATTTCTCCAAGCTAGCGGCGATTTCCGCGTTTTCGGGGGCAAGCGAGCGGGCATCGCGCAGCCAGTCGAGCGCTAGTTGGTCGAACTGCCCGTGATCGCGGGCGCTGGCCATGGTGAAGAGTTCGGCGGCTTTCTCGCTGTCGGCGGCGGATTTTTTCAGCGCGGTGATGGCGTCCGCGAGGATGGCTTGCGCGTCCGGGTCGGCGGGGGCGGCGGTGAGGATTTCCTGAGCAGTGGAAATGGCCAAGCTCCACTTCCGCTGGGCCAGTGCCTTGCGGGCGGAGGCGACTTTGCGGGTGAGGGACTGGCCGACGCGGGCTGCAGCTATTTTATCGAGAAGCGCGGCGGAGTCCTTTTCGTTAGGATGCCTGGCGAGCACTTGGCGGGCGGCGGCGGTGGCTTCTTCAAGACGGCCAGCTTCGAGCTCGGCGGCGGCTTGGCCGGTCCAGTAGCCGATGAATTGTGTCTGCTCCTCGCCGATGCCGGCCTCAATGCTGCTGCGACCACGCCCGGCGATTTCGGAGGCGGGCGAGAGTCGCTCGATTTCGGCGAAGGAATCGGCGGCTTCCTGCCAGCGGCGGTTCTCGACAAGGCTGGCGCCCAGGCGTTCCAAGAAGGCAATGCGCAACAGACGCTGGCTTTCCTTGGAGTCTTCGCTTTTGAAATACAGCCAAGCACTCCCGTCGGCACCGATGAAAAACACCAGAAACCAGACGAGATATGAAGAGCCGCGGCTGCGAGGCTTCGCGGCAATTTCCGCCTCGGCGGCGACAAGCTCGGGAGCGATGAATGCGATTCCGACAACCTCCGTCTTGGCCGGGTGGGGAATCGCGTGCGTTTCAGAAACTAACAATTCCGAGGCTGCCGATTTGGTCACCTCGCTGACTGGCAAGTGTTCGTAAATGGCGGCAAGCGCTTGGTCAAACTCGATTAGGCCTTTCTGATAGAGTTCTGCCAGTGTTTCGTTAGGGGCCGAGCGCACCATCGCAGCGATGTGCTCGCGGACGTCCTTGAACTCGGCGAGGTGAGGACTGGGATCTTCCGCTGGACCAAGTCCAAGGATCTTGCGGGCTTCTGGAAGAGTCATGGGAGTGGGAGAGGGCAGATGGGGTGGAGCGGTGGGGTCACAGATGTAAATCAACCGACGAACCGCTGGACAATAGGCATCCGGCGACCGATGCCGAATGCCTTCGTGGTCACCCGCAGGCCGGGGGCGGCTTGGTGGCGTTTCCACTCGTTGAGATCGACGCGCCGTTGCACCCAGCGCACGGTGGTTTCCTCGAAGCCGCGGGAAACGATTTCATCGGCGGAAAGCTGGTGCTCGACGTAGAGTTCAAGGATGGCATCCAGGATTTCGTAAGGCGGGAGAGTGTCTTGGTCCTTTTGGCCGGGCCGGAGTTCGGCACTCGGTGGCTTGTCGATGGTGTTCCATGGAATGATTTCCCGCTCGCGGTTGATCCAGCGAGAAACTTCGTAAACTCGGCCTTTCGGGAGGTCGGAAATCACCGCCAGGCCACCGCACATATCGCCATAAATCGTGCAATACCCCACGGCGAGTTCGCTCTTGTTACCGGTCGTGAGAAGAAGATGGTTATCCTTGTTAGAAAGCGCCATCAGTATCACTCCGCGGAGGCGGGCTTGGAGATTTTCCTCGGTGACGTCTTCCGGTTTCCCCTCGAATACCAGCTGCAACGTGGCTTTAACCGCCGCGAAGGCATTTCCAATGGGCAACTCGTCGCAGCGAATGCCAAGGTGGTTCGCGAGCGCAAGCGAATCCGCCACGCTGCCTCGCGACGAATACGGACTGGGCATCGTGAGTCCGCGGACGTTTTCGGGGCCAAGCGCGTCGGCGGCGATGGCGGCTGTGAGCGCCGAGTCGATCCCGCCGCTGAGTCCGAGGCAGACGCTGGAAAACCCGCATTTGGTGACGTAATCGCGGACGCCGAGGACGAGCGCGTGATAGAGGTGTGCGGCATCGCACGAGTCTAACGGCGCGTCAGTTTCCGCAGCCTGAAATGGATCGACCACGCGACAGATTTCGGCGAAGCCGGGGAGCTGGGTGGCGATGCTGCCACGGGCGTCGGTGACCAGCGAGTGGCCGTCGAAAACGAGCTGGTCGTTCGCGCCGACGGCATTGCAATAGACCACCGGCACCTTCGCCCGGCGGGCAACCCCGCCGATCATCGCGCGGCGCAGCAGTGGCTTGCCAAGGTGAAACGGCGAGGCACTGAGATTGACTAACAGGTCAATGCTCTTTGCCGAGAGTTCCGCCACTGGATCGCGATCATAAAATGGCCGCTGGAGGTAGTCTTCGGTCCAGATGTCCTCGCAGATCGTCACGCCGATGCGGTGGCCGTTCCAAGTGATAGGCTCGCACGATTCACTCGGCTGGAAGTAGCGACGCTCGTCGAAAACGTCATACGTCGGCAGCAGCGTTTTCCAGACGCGGTGCTGGATTTTCCCGCGCTCCAGCCAAGCCACCGCGTTGCGGAACGGCTTGCCGGGACGCGACGGGTGGTGGTGGTCCACGTAGCCGACGAGAAGTGGCACTTCGCGGATTTCCCCGGCGAGATAGTCTAACGCTTGCAGGCATTTCGGGACAAACTGGGATTTGAAAACCAGATCCCGTGGCGGGTAGCCGACTAGCGAGAGTTCCGGCGTGATCACCAGATCTGCCCCTGCTTCGAGGCATTCCCGATAGGCCGCAAGAATGCGTTTCACATTGCCGGGAAAGTCCCCGATGACCGAGTTGATTTGAGCGATGCCGATTTTCATGAACGGCCTCAGAAAACACCCGCAAACCACCCCGGACAAAAGGAAAAAACATTTTGGCGAACGCCGCCCAGAGAAAATCATCCCAATTGCTTCGAGGACAGTTGATTGCGTGGTAGGTGGCCCACATCCGCCTGTGGTCACCAATTTACCCGCAGTTCTTGATTTCAAGAAAGCACCACCCGACCTCCTAGCCCGACACAACGACGCCAATGTTCGCACCGCGAAGCAAACTTCCTACAAAGTGACAGATAAAAAGTAGAGAATCGGCTTTGCAATTTGGGGCGTGAGGGTAGGGTGGAGCGATGCGCAAGGCAAGATGGTTGGCGACATGGCAGGATTCGGCTTCGAAACCGGTGATTTACCACCTCGTGTCGCGGGTTGTGGATCGGCGGTTTGTTTTTGCGGAGAGGGAGTGCGAGACGTTCCGGATGTTCATGCGGATGTATGAAAACTTCTCCGGTTGCCGGGTGCTGTCTTACTGCGTGATGTCTAACCATTTCCATCTGCTGCTGGAGGTCCCGCCGATGAACGAGTGCGGAGTGAGCGACGAAGTGCTGCTGCATCGCCTTTCCGCGCTCTATTCCGAGGCTTTTGTGGCGGGAGTGGTGGCGGAGTTGGCGGAGGCGAGAAAGCTTGGGTCCAGTGGCGAGGAAACCCGCGTGGCCGCGATCCACGCCCGATTTGCCTACCGAATGCACAATTTGAGCGAGTTCATGAAAGGGCTGTTGATCCGCTTCACGCGCTGGTTCAACCGGGAGCATTCGCGGAAAGGCACGCTGTGGGAGGAGCGCTTTAAGAGCGTGATCGTGGAAAGCGGCGTAGCAGCGCGGACGATAGCGGCTTACATCGATCTCAATCCGGTGCGGGCGGGCATGGTGAAAGATCCGGCGGATTATCGGTGGAGCAGCTACGGGGAAGCTGTGGGTGGCGGCAAGAAGGGCAACGGGAAAAAGGCGCGCGAGGGGCTGGTGCGGGCTTATTTTTGCGATCAAGGCGTGGGATTTGCGGCCGAGAAATGGCAGGAGGTTGCGCGTTTGTATCGGCGACTGATGGGCTTGGCCTTGGGGCGAAAGCCGGGTGCTGCCGAAGTGGCGGGATCGGGAAATCGCGAGCGCCAGTCCACAAGGAACACAGCGGAGATGCTCGCAGGCAGCGACAATGAGACGGTGCTGAAGGACTTAGGAATGGCCAAGATGCTGCGCTGTCGGGTGCGCTACTTCACGGACGGCGCGGTGATTGGCAGCAAGGAATTCGTGAACGAGGCGTTCGCGAGTGCGCGTGATAGATTTGGGGCCAAACGGAAAGATGGAGCACGCGTGATGAGAGGAAGTGGCAGTGGCGCGAAGGGACTGTTATGGAGTGTTAGGGATTTGCGGGTGGGCGTTTGAGCGCGACTATTCCGGTGTGATC
>JAYVEJ010000407.1:0-11695 GCA_043748885.1 Luteolibacter sp.
CTCGCCCGGTTTTATTCCAGTCCTGCACGTATAGATTGCCGACCTTGTCGAAGCTCAGGCCGTGCGGCGCGGTGAAAATCCCAAGCCGTTGGTCCTGCGGCGGCACCCCGAAATTTGCCCACTGCGCTTGGTTAGGATTGTCGCCTAGGAAGGCCACTGGCGTGCCGCTCTTGTCGAGAATCGTGACGCGGGATTCAAGCTCAGCGACGGCGAGGGTGTCACCCGAGAAACTCACGGAACAGGGCCGACGCAGATTGCTGGCGTGGACGCCGATCCAGTTTCCTTCTAGGTCGAAGTGGACCAGTCGCCGTTTTTCGCGGTCGGCCACGAGCAACCGCGGCTCGCCGAAGCGGGTGTCGATGGCAAGGCCATGCGGGGTGTCGAATTGCTGTTCCTCCGGCCCCTTGCTGCCGAAGGATTTCAGTAGCTTGCCGGTGGCGCTGAACTTGTGAACGATGTTAGAACCGTAGCCCATGGAGGCGAAAATGGCACCGTCCGGGGCGATGGTGACACCCGTTAGCCCGCTCCATCCGCCGGGCACTTCGCCAGTGGTGGCGTTCGGAATTTCAAGCAGCAGCTTGCCTTCGGTGTCGATTTTGCACACCCGCAGTGGCGGATTGTTGCCACCGAGCTGGGCACCGTAGATCACCGCCTTGCCTTCCTCACGGCGGATCGCCATCGCATGAAAACCCTTGCAGTCAGGGGCGATCGTGCGGACAAATTTACCGTCCGGCTGATAGACGACCACCGACAGTTCCGAGTCCGTCGAAACATAGATCAAGCCGGACACATCATCCACCACCACGCCGCCATGGGTCGGGCCGATGATCTTGCCATCCGGCAGCTCGCCCCAATGCGGCACCGCCTGATAGAGCCAAGCGCCATTGCCCGTGCGCACTGCGGATTGTGGATCGTCGCCCGGCGCGGTGCCGGGTTCTGGATGGGCGAAGGCGAGCGGGGCGATCAGGAAGGGGATGAAATAGCGCATTGGAAATACAGGCTTTCTCATTCCGTCGGCGGAATCAAGAAACAAGAATTTTCCGGTGGTTTCGGGAACCGCACGGCTCACGGAATTTTTTCTTGCATACCCCCGGCCAAATCCATACTCATCGCTCCAGATTAACGAATGCACCTTTCCAAGAAATCAGAGTATGCGCTGCGCGCCACGATCAACCTCGGGATCGCCACCGAGGTCGGGCGGGCCACGGTTTCCGGCTCGGAACTCGCCGAGGCTAACAGGCTGCCGCTCAAATTCGTCGAGCGCATCCTCCAAGAGTTGCGCGAGGCCGGCATCGTCGAAACTCATCGTGGGAAATTCGGTGGCTATTGCCTCGCCAAGCCCGCCGACCAGATCGGCATCGGCGAGCTGGTGCGACTGATGGATGGCCGACTCGCGCCGATTTGCTGCGCCAGTGAAAATGCCTATCAGCCCTGCACTTGTCCCGACGAGGACCACTGCGGCCTGCGCATGATCATGATCGATGTCCGCAACGCCATCGCTAACATTTTGGACCGCTACACCGTGGCCCAAGTCGTCGAGGTCACCCTGCGAAAAATGCGCCGCGACGGGATTGTCCCGCCATTCGCCGTCGCCGGTTCGCTCGCCGCAGCGGTCAACGCCCCGAAACGCAAGGCCGATCCCGCCGACGGATTTCTCGCTGGCCTCTCCCAACTCGCCAATCTATCTCATGAACCCGATCACTCCTGAACCTCCTTCGTCCGATGGTCCAGCGACCGACTGGCTAGAAGTCGTTCGTAAAAATGTGGCCAACCTCCGTTTCGGCTCGATCCAGATCACCGTTCACGACGGCCGCGTGACTCAAGTTGAGAGCATCGAGAAAACCCGCTTCGTCGCCTCGCGGGAAGCCGGTCCGAGCGACCGCAAATAACCCATTCTCACCACCCACCGCACACCCGGGGGTTTCTACACTAACCCTCTGCGAAAGCTCACCGGACCACCGGACGCGGACGCTCCGCAGACTACCATGAAAACAACACAACACATCCGAATCCCCTCCGTCATCGCACTTCTAACCGCGCTGCCGCTTGATGCAAATGCTCAGGACAGCACGAAACATCCCGATGGCTTCGACCAGCTCTGGAGCTACGCGACGCTCTACAAGGACGACACAAATCCCATTCTAGAAGAGTTTAAACTCCGCGGCCGCTATCAGGGCCAATACTGGGATGTGGATGCGGACCAAGGCAGCCAAGGCCATTGGGAAGATCGCCGCTCGCGATTCGGTTTCGACGCCAAGCTATTCGACAAGAAACTCGAAGCCCGTTTCGATTTTCAAAGCAATGATGGCTTCAATGATTTCTATGACGGCTTGGTCGATGCCTATCTCCGTTGGAAACCTAGCTCATGGCTTAGTATCACTGCGGGAAAAACCAAACCGCTGATCGCCCAATACGACTGGCTGGAGTCCACCAACAGTCAGCCCACCTTCGAGCGCTCACAGATCTTCAATCAACTCGGCATCAACCGTGCGACCGGTCTAACGGTGGAGGGCACGACCGACAATTTCTCATGGCGCGCTGGCATTTATTCCAATGACACTCCGACCACCACGGCGGATCCTGTGACTAAAATTTCGTCCGGGGCATGGGGCGACGGCGAGTTCGGCAACTTCAGCGGCGGCGTCTCCTACACACTCGGTGCGGGCTACGATTTTAAGCAGCTTCTCAATCTCGAAAAGGCCGATTTCCGTCTCGACTGGTTGCATAGCGACCGCGAGCCAGGTGATCTCGTGTTAGGTAAATATGACGACATCCTTTCCTCCACGTTCACCGTGAAGGAGGGCCACGCCGCCGCCGTCTTCGAGGCCTACTATGCCACTGGCGGCGACGGGACTAACAGCGATGTCTTCGGGTTCTTCATCGAGCCGACCTACGACCTCATTCCCAAGAAACTCCAACTCGTGAGCCGCTACTCTCATGCCAACAGTTCGGGGCCGCTCGGCGTGGTCGGGCAAACTCGCTATGAAAAGAAAGTCGCTACCAATGGTGGCCTCGGAGATTCCTATGATGCGATCTACGGCGGCGTCCAATACTTCATCTACGGCGATAAACTAAAACTCATGGCCGGCACCGAGTGGTCGCGCCTCCATGGCGACACTGGCGATTCCTACGACGGCTTCACCTTCCTAACCGGCATCCGCGTTTCATTCTAACTTTATATCTATTTATGAAATCTCATCCTCTAATAGTCGCATCTTTGCTACTCCTACTGCCACTCGCAGGCTGCGGGAAAAAATCTGGCACTACCCTCCTCAATGTTTCCTACGATCCCACTCGCGAGTTCTATGTGGACGTCAACAAAGCCTTCGCTGAACAATGGAAATCCAAGAACGGCGAGTCGCTCGAGATTAAACAATCCCACGGCGGCTCCGGCAAACAAGCCCGCTCAGTGATCGACGGACTCGGTGCAGATGTGGTGACCCTCGCGCTCGCGGGTGACATCGACAGCTTGGCCAAGGAAGCCAAGCTGCTGCCCGCCGACTGGCAAAGCTTGTTACCTAACAACAGCTCGCCCTACACCTCCACCATCGTCTTCGTGGTGCGGAAAGGTAACCCGAAGGCCATCAAAGATTGGGCCGATCTCACCCGTGCCGGAGTCCAAGTAATCACGCCCAATCCGAAGACTTCGGGTGGCGCACGTTGGAACTATCTGGCGGCTTGGGCGTGGGCGGAAAAGGAGTTCGCCGGTGATCCGGTAAAGATCCTCGATTACATCACGCGGCTGTTTAAAAACGTCCCCGTGTTAGACACTGGTGCCCGTGGCTCCACCACCACCTTTGCCCAGCGCGGCATTGGCGATGTGTTCCTATCTTGGGAAAATGAAGCATATCTCATCGGCAAGGAATTTCCCGGTAAGACCGAGATCATTTACCCATCCATCAGCATCCTCGCAGAGCCGCCGGTGGCAGTCGTCACTAAGAATGCTGAGAAGCATGGCACCGCCGTAGTTTCCAAGGCTTATTTAGAGTTCCTCTACTCAGATGAGGCACAGGAAATCGCGGGTAAACATCACTATCGCCCGCGCAATCCACAAATCGCTGCCAAGTTCAGTGACACGCTGCAAGCGATCCCGCTCGTCACCATCGACCAGGATTTCGGCGGCTGGGTCAAGGCGCAGAAGATCCACTTCGACGACGGCGGCACCTTCGACAAAGTATATAAGACTCACTAATCATCTATGTCTATCAGACGCGTCATCCCCGGCTTCGGGATCTCGATGGGATTCACCATCACCTATCTCAGCCTCATTATTCTGATCCCGCTGGCAGCCTTGTTCCTCAAGGCCGCCAAGCTGGGCGCAGCGCAGTGGTGGGAAATTCTAACTTCCCCGCGGATGATTGCCGCGGCCAAGCTGACCTTCGGTGCTAGCGCAGCTGCGGCGGTGGTTAGCACGGTGTTCGGGCTACTGGTCACCTGGGTTCTCGTGCGCTACCGGTTCCCCGGGCGCAAGTTGTTGGACGCGATGGTGGACCTGCCGTTCGCCCTCCCCACTGCCGTCGCGGGGATCACGCTGACCGCGATCTATGCACCTAACGGCTGGATCGGCCAATTCCTCGAATCCTGGGGAATCAAGGCGGCCTACAGTCCGTTAGGGGTATTTATCGCGCTGACATTCATCGGCTTTCCCTTCGTCGTCCGCACGCTGCAACCGGTGATGGAAGACTTCGGCAGCGAGTATGAGGAAGCCGCCGCCACCCTCGGCGCGGGCCGCTGGACGATCTTTTGGCGGGTGATTTTCCCGATGTTTGTGCCCGCCTTAATCACCGGCTTCACCCTCGCCTTCGCACGCGCCATCGGTGAATACGGCTCGGTGATCTTCATCTCAGGAAACCTGCCGATGAAGACTGAGATCCTGCCGTTGTTAGTCGTCGCGCAGTTGGAGCAGTTTAAATATGAAGCCGCCGCCGTCATCGCTGCCGGGATGCTCACGGTTTCGTTTGCCCTGTTGTTTTTCATCAATCTGCTGCAACGCCGGCTCAACTGGCAGAACAACTAACCGTCCATGTCTCGCCAACCTGTCACCACCGAATCCGCGCCCGTGCGTCTGCTGCTCATCGGCACGGCAGTCGCATTTCTCGCTTTGTTTTTGCTGCTGCCGCTGGCTGCCGTTTTTGCTGAAGCCTTCCGCAAGGGTTGGGAAGTTTTCCTCGCCTCGCTGCATGAGGAGGCTGCACTCTCGGCGATTAAGCTCACCCTGTTAGCCGCCGCCATCTCGGTGCCGCTCAACACGCTTTTCGGAGTTTCTGCCGCGTGGTTGGTCACGAAATTTAAGTTCCGTGGGCGGTCGCTACTCATCTCGCTGATCGATCTGCCATTCGCCGTTTCCCCGGTCATCGCCGGTCTTGTGTGGGTGTTGCTATTCGGGGCAAAAGGCTGGTTCGGCCCGTGGCTGGCGGAGCATGACATCAAGATTATCTTCGCGCTGCCCGGCATCGTCATCGCCACCGTGTTCGTCACTTTTCCCTTCGTCGCCCGCGAGTTGATCCCGCTGATGGAGTCGCAGGGCAGCGATCAGGAGGAAGCCGCCGTCACGCTCGGCGCTAACGGGTGGCAAATTTTCTTCCGGGTCACCCTCCCTAACATCAAGTGGGGACTGCTCTACGGCGTGCTGTTATGCAATGCGCGGGCGATGGGCGAGTTCGGCGCAGTCTCGGTAGTTTCCGGCCACATCCGGGGGGAAACCAACACACTACCGCTGCATGTGGAGGTTCTTTATAATGAGTATCAGTTCAGCGCCGCCTTTGCCTGCGCCACCTTGCTCGCCTTCCTCGCGCTCGTCACCCTCGGCCTGAAAAGCGTCGTGGAGCACTTCACCGGCCACCAAACTTCCGGCCACTAACACCCATTTCGTCATGTCGATCTCGATCCAATCTATCAGCAAATCATTCGGTGCGTATCGCGCACTGGAAGACATCTCACTCGAAGTGCCGGACGGCTCACTCACCGCGTTGTTAGGCCCGTCTGGCTCTGGCAAGACCACCCTGCTGCGGATCGTCGCGGGTCTCGATTTCGCCGATCCCGGCCCCGGCAAGATCGCCTTCCACGGCGAGGATGTGAGTGAGATCCCGGCGGTGAAACGCGGCGTCGGCTTCGTGTTCCAGCACTACGCCTTGTTCCGGCACATGACCGTCGCGAAGAACATCGCCTTCGGCCTCAGCGTGCTGCCGCGCAAGGATCGCCCGCAAAAGCCCGAGATCCGCGAGCGGGTGATGGAACTGCTGAAGTTGGTGAAACTCGAAGGTCTGGAAAATCGCCGCCCGCACGAACTCTCCGGCGGTCAGCGTCAGCGTGTCGCCCTCGCCCGCGCCCTCGCCATCCGGCCCAAGGTGCTGCTCCTAGACGAACCCGTCGGCGCGCTCGACGCTCAAGTTAGAAAAGATCTTCGCCGCTGGCTCCGGCAGTTTCATGATGAAATCGGCCTCACCACGTTGTTCGTCACCCACGACCAAGAAGAAGCACTCGAGCTCGCCGACCAAGTCGTGGTCATGCGCAATGCCCGCATCGAACAAGTCGGTAAACCGCAGACGGTCTATGATCATCCGCGTAGCCCGTTCGTTTACGAGTTCCTGGGTAACGTCAACAAACTGCACGCCGGCAAGGATGTCCGCTACGTCCGCCCGCATGAAGTGGAAGTGTTATTCGCCGCCGAGTGCGATCCCGCGACCGACTCCCTCGCCCGCGTCCAGCACCTGTTTTCCGCCGGCCCGATCGCCACTCTAACGGTCAAACTGGCGGACGGGCAGTTCCTCGATGTCGAACTCTCGCGCAAGCAGCTCGACGAGCTGGCTCTGAGCGTGGGCGATGAAGTGGCGGTGCGCCCGGTGGTGGACCTTTGATTCCGGCATCAGTGATGGCCATAGTCCCGAAAACGAGCAGAATTCCGTCTAGCAGCTCAGGCAATCAGGGCCGCCGGTAGCTCGACGACTTGCTCGCGTAGCGCGACGAAGACCCGGTCGTCCGGCGCGGGTGATAGAATCGCGCCGCCGGTGAAACTGCCGAATGCGGGGAGGACGAGAGTGCTATTCCGATAGAGAAAACACGGCAAGCGCAGCGAGGTGCGTCTGCCGTCGGGGATCCTAACAACCGGATGCCAGTGGCCGGAAAGGTGCAGGCGTTCACCGCTGGCGTGCGCGGGATCGTGGATGACGCAAATGAATTTTCCTAAGTTGAGACTGGTGACGGCGTGAATCTGCGAAGGAATTTGTTTCAATTTCGTATCATGATTTCCGACCACGAGCGTGATCGGTAACCCAAGCTCGGCGATGAACTGGGCAACCGAGGATTCTAGCAGCGGGGTGATCCCGGAGGGCGCGTGGAATAAATCGCCCGCCACGACGAGGTGGGCAGCGTGGGATTTCCGCGCCAGCTCTAGCAGCCGCTGCAAGTCCCGCACGGTGTCGCCTTCTGGGACGGGCAAGCCCTGCGCCCGGAATGCGGCGGATTTCCCGAGGTGGACATCGGCGACGACGAGGGTGGCGCAGTCTGCTAGGAAGACGGCCCCTTCGGGGAGGAGTGAGAGGGCGGGGATTTCGGGGAAGGGGTTCATCTTTCTATCAACTATCAACTCTCAGCCATCAACTTTTTGGCGGGGGCATGGCGGATGGAATCCGCCGCCACGTTGAGAGTGCGGAGCATGGCCTCAAGGCGGGTGGCGGCATCGCCAAGAGAATGGGTGGCGGAGAGGCGGTCCGCCCACAAGGGGAAGGCCATGGGGGTGAGGTTGGCGGTTTCCACGAGATGCATGGGAGCGGCTTGGAGGCGGTGGATGGCGGTTGTGAGACGGGTGAGTTCGAGTTGTTTTTCGAGGATCTCGCGGCGGGATTGCACCAGCAGGAGGTTGTCGGGATCGTAGCGGTCGAGCACCTCAAATAGCAGGGAGGCGCTGGCTTGCACTTCGCGCTGCGAGCGGTCTTTGCGGCCCGGCGGAGTTTGCAAGATCAGCCCGGAAATGCGGGCGATTTCGCGGAATTGCCGTCGCGCGAGTTCGGCGGTGTTCATGCAGGCGACCAGGTCATCTAGCAGGTTCTCGGCGGAGAGATGGGACCGCAGAGTTTCCTCATCCAGGACGAGTCCGCGCTTCGCAGTGAGTGAGAAACCGTAGTCGTTCTGGGTGGTGTGGATCGCCTCGCCTAATTCGCGGGAAATCCGGAAAGCTGCCAATGCGGCGAGACCTTCGTGGACCAAGCGACCGGCAAACGGATAGAAAAACAGATGCTCGCCCTCGCGCGAGCGGACGTGCTCGACCAGCAGGGAATCGTCAGCAGGCAGCCGCGACCATTTCCGCTGGATCGCGAGAATCGGCTCGACGGCGTCCATTTCTAACGACGGTCCGCCATGGCCGTGGAGGCGGCGGGCGATCGCGTGAGAGAGTTCGGTGGAGAGTGGCATCTTGCTGCCGCCCCAGATCGCGACTTGGCCTTTGCCCGCGCGGGCGGCGGCTTTCACGGTGGCCGTGCGCTGGTGAAATCTAACCAGAGTGAGCTGCCGCCCGGCGAAAATGAGCGCGGAGCCGGGCCGCAGCCGGGCGATGAAGGATTCCTCGACGGTGCCTAACGTATGGCCATTAACAAATTTGATAGAAACGGCAGGATCGCTGGAAATGGTGCCGATGCTGAGCCGGTGCTGCATGATGAGCCGCTTATCATCCACGGTGTAGCGACCGTCCTCGAGGCGCGCCTTGTGGTAGTTCGGATAGTTGGCAAGCACTGCGCCGCCGTTAGAAATGAAGCCGAGCGACCACGCCCACTCGGCGTCGGTTAGTTCCGCGAAGGCATGGCTGGACTGGATTTCCTGGCGCATCGCGGCTGGCTCAAACGGGGTGCCGATGGCGCAGGTGACGAGGTGCTGGACGAGTAAATCGAGCGGCTTCTTCAGCGGTGTCCGGCTCTCGACATTTCTAGCAAGTGCGGCATCGCGAGCCGCCGCGAACTCGACTAGCTCCAGCGCATGAGTGGGCACGCCGACGATGCGCGAGACGCTTCCCGGCTGGTGGCCAGAGCGCCCGGCGCGCTGGAGCAGCCGGGCCACCCCTTTCGGCGAGCCGATCTGGATGACTTGATCGACCGGCGAGAAATCCACGCCGAGGTCGAGCGACGAGGTGGCAATGACGCATTTCAGCGAGCCATCGCGCAGGCCGTTTTCCGCCAGATCGCGCTCGCTGCGGTCCAGCGAGCCATGATGCATCGCCAGCTTATCCTTCCACCGCGGGCGAATCGCTAGCAGTTCTTGGAACCAGATTTCCGTCTGCGAGCGGGTGTTGGTAAATACTAGGGTGACGTTTGCTTTCTCGATTTCATCGGCGACTTGGCTGGCCAAGCGCGTGCCAATATGGCCGGACCATGGGAAGCGCTCGATCTCCTGCGGGATGAGCGTTTCGATCACTAACGGCTTGTGAATGTCCGCTGTGATTTCCACTGAGTCGGCGCAGGAATTTCCTAACAATGCGTGGCGGGCTTCCGTGAGATTTCCCAAGGTGGCGGAAAGCCCCCAGATGCGGAGCTGCGGAAACCACGCGCGGAGGCGGGCGAGACACAACTCGGTTTGGACGCCGCGCTTGGTCCCTAGCAGCTCGTGCCATTCATCCACGATGACGCAGCGCAGACCACCGAGTTTCTCCGAGAAATCTGCGTGAGTGAGCATCAGCGAGAGTGACTCGGGCGTGGTGACGAGCGTGTGCGGGAGCTTTTTGCGAAGCCGCGCACGGAGGGCGGCGGGGGTGTCTCCGGTGCGGGCCTCCGCCTCGCACTGTGGGGCGATGACGGCTAACGGCTCGCGGAGAGCGCGCAAGGTATCGGCGGCCAAGGCGCGCAGAGGTGTTAGCCAGAGGACTTGGCAATGCGTGCCAGTGCTCTCGGCAAGCGGGCCGAGATAGACTGCTAGATTTTTACCAAGGCCGGTGGGGGCGTGGAGTAGGCCAGATTTCCCGGCGAGGTAGGCGTCCCAAGTTTGCTTTTGAAAATCAAACGACTGCCAGCCCTTTTGAGCGAAAAAGGGCTGGAGCGCGGAAATGGACATGCGGGTATTTCGTGCTCTGCCGGTAAAATGCAAGGGGCGAGACGCCCCTTGCAACGGTCTGGAGCGAGACGCTCCAGCCACTCACCGGACGACTCGCGCACCGCCGCCGCTGATTTGTTTTTCGACCTCGCTGCGGGTCGCCATCGAGGTGTCGCCAGGGGTGGTCGAGGCCAGCGCACCGTGGGCGGCTCCATATTCTACGGCTTTTTGGGCGTCGTTAAATTCGAGGAAGCCAAACTGCAAGCCACTGGCGAATGAGTCCCCGCCGCCGACGCGGTCGAGGATTTCGAGGCCGGGGTATTTGCGGCTTTCGTGAAATTTTCCTTCGTGCCAGAGGATCGCGGACCAGTCATTGACCGTCGCGGAAATGACCCCGCGCAGGGTGGTGGCGGCGACCTTGAAGTTGGGGAATTCCTTCACCGCGTTTTCGATCATCGCCTTGAAGGCGTCCAGCTCGATGGTGGAAATGGTGTGGTCCACGCCCTCGACCTCGAAGCCGAGCGAGGCGGTGAAGTCCTCTTCGTTGCCGATCATCACATCCACATATTTGGCGATCTCGCGGTTCACTTCCTGCGCTTTGGCAAGGCCGCCGATGGTTTTCCAGAGCGACGGGCGGTAGTTAAGATCGTAGGAAACGACGGTGCCGTATTGGTTAGCGGCCTTCACTGCTTCCACCGTTAGTGCGGCGGTGGATTCCGAGAGTGCGGCGAAAATGCCGCCGGTGTGGAACCAGCGGACGCCGAGTTTGCCAAAGATGTGGTCCCAATCGACGTCGCCCGGCTTGAGCTGCGAAGCGGCGGTATTGCCACGGTCGGGGTTGCCCACCGCGCCGCGCACGCCGAAGCCGCGCTCGGTGAAATTCAGCCCATTTCTCACCTTGCGACCGATGCCATCATCCTCGCGCCATTGGATAAAATCCGTGGCCACGCCGCCTTGCATGATGAAATCCTCGACCAGGTGGCCGACCTCGTTATCGACGAATGCGGTGACGACGGCTGTCTTGTAGCCGAAGCATTTCCGCAGGCCGCGGGAGGTGTTATACTCGCCGCCGCCTTCCCAGACGGCGAAATTACGGGCCGTGCGGATGCGACCTTCGCCGGGATCGAGCCGGAGCATGACCTCGCCCATTGAGAGTTGATCGAAGGCACATTCAGATTTCGGTTTGAGAGTCAGTGACATGGATTGGATGGTTTGGGGAGGCGGTGGTGGAAGTTATTGCAACTATCGCGCACGAAAGGTTTTTGAATGGATCGTCCGCAGCGTGCAACATTGACTTGCGCGGATTCCCGGTATTTTCAACGGATTGACGCGTCGCCTGTGGCAAAATTTTTTCAGAAGGGCACTCGTTACCGGGATCGCGGGCGAGTGAGGCGGCGGCAGGGAATTCTTTGAAAGCGGCGGCTTCGAAGCGGTTAGAAGTTGAGCCCGCTCATCCGGTTGACTTCACGCGCGGTGCTGGGAAAAATCCCGCCCCGATGAAACGCAAGGCTCACCCCAAACTGGCCCACGACAAAGAAGGCTTGGTCATTCGTCTGGGAAAGAACGCGCCGCTCAGCCGCACGCAGGTGGAATTTAACCGCCTCATGAAAAATCTCGAAACCGCGAAGGCCCGCCACGCGAGCGCGCAAACCCGGCTCGACGAGGTGCTTGCCACCGCCAT
>JAYVEJ010000408.1:0-1657 GCA_043748885.1 Luteolibacter sp.
ATGGAAAACGCTGCGGATTTTCCAATTGGGACTGGAGGCGAGCCGCGAGACGCGACAGCCACTTTCATTCAGAGCGATTTCGCGCGAAGGGTGAGGGTGTGAGTGATGCCCGTGGCGGCAGCGGTGGCGGTTCGAAGGTGGGTGTCGCCGCCGCCACCATTGCAGCTTCAAGTGCAAGCGCCGGACGATGGCGAGAACGGTGGCAAAAATAAATGGCAAGTTTGCGGTTGGAAAGGTGGGCGATTTTCGCTCGTATTCCGGGCACATGAAAAAACAACTATTTCTATTGGGCTGTGCGGCAGGACTGATGCTGATCCCGGCGCGCGCCCAGGAAAAAGAAAAGGAACACACCGCTTTGGGCAAACAGATGGAAGCGATGAACGATGCGTTCAAGGCATTCCGCAAAGAGACCGATCCGGTCAAAGGTGCCGCCCAAGCCCGCGAGGCTCAGATGGCGGCGCTCAAGGGGGCGGTGGAAGTTCCTGCAACGATCAAGGAAATGCCGGAAGGTCTGGAGAAAGCGAAGGCATTTGCCGAGTATCACAAGATGATCGGCAAGCTCTACGTCACGCTGTGCGAAGTGGAAGTCGCGTTTCTCAATGGTAAAATCGACGAGGTCGTGAAGATGGTCGACTCGCTCAAGGAGATGAAAAAGTCGGGCCACAAGAAGTTCATGAAGGAAGAGGATCAGTGATTCCTAACACCACTTCTCCCCGCTGAAATCAAAAGGCCCGGCTGCAGATGCGTCCGGGCCTTGTTCCGTGAAACATGGAATTAGCCAATCACTCGACGACCACCCGCGTCCCGGCTTTGATCTTGGAATAAACGATGGGGATCGTGGCACTCGGCCCACGAATGCAAGCATGGGAAGCTGGGCGGCGGCTCTTCGGCAGCGGCCCAATGTGATGGCCAACGCCGTCGTTGGTTAGACGCATCCAGTAGCGCATCGAGGCGCCTTCGAAGTGACCGCCCTCGGGCACGGCGTCCAGCGAGAGGTCGGCATTGCTGTTGATGTCTTCGCCAGCGGCGTCGTAGATGTGGCCGTATTTATTGGATTTTTTATCCACGACTTTTTCGAGGATATAGAAGGTGCCAGTCGGAGTGGGGCGGGCCGGGACGCCGGAGGAAACCGGGTAGTCCAGGGCCACATCTTCGCCATTCATGAGGAAGCCACGTTGTTTCTCCAAGCTGATCACGATGGAGGAATTCTCGGCGTTGGTGCGCGAGAGCACTTCCTCGTTTTTCCAAACCGAGAAGGTTTTCGGGTAGTTAGGCTCGGCCTTGAAATGATCGTAAGTGCCGGCGGGGAATGGATTCACCGGCTTGCCGTCTTTGGTGAATTGGGTGCCGGGTTTGTAGTTGGCGCAACTCGCCAGCAGGAGAGTGGCAACGGCGGCGGCAAACGGGGCAATGGTTCGGATCGAGGTCATGGAGTGGCTAGGACGCAGTGGAGTAGGACAGAATCCCTAAAATTGCAACCCTCATGCAATATTTCCACCCGGCGGGGTTTCTTTTACCGTTGCCCCACATGTTGGCGATTGCCCACCCGTTTCACTGACCAAGGCTTTTTCATTTGAAGACATTGTTGCAGACCAAGTTGTAGGGGGATGGCGGGTTTGAGCGCGGAGAGTTCAAAGATCGTGGGCCAGGTGTGGCG
>JAYVEJ010000409.1:0-1656 GCA_043748885.1 Luteolibacter sp.
GAGAAGGGCACTGTCAGTTTCCAGCATGGTTTTGATAGAATACACCGTGCCGGAGGGGGATACGGACAGGAATCTTTGAAAATCGTCTTGGGATCCAAGCGGAATGTCGGGCAATTGCTTTTGCCGTGAGGGCCGATGTTCTGCACTTTACCGCCGCCAGATTGCCCGCTAATTCCTCCGCGCGATGCATGGTTTCTCCTACAAAAACGGTTCCCTTTTCTGTGAAGACGTCGAACTCTCCACGCTTGCCGCAGAACACGGCACTCCGCTCTATGTCTATTCTGCGGGCACCATCCTCGACCATTTCACCCGCCTCGACGCCGCGCTGGCCGAGGTCGATCACGAGGTCGCCTACGCGGTGAAGGCGAATTCTAATTTGTCAGTGCTTCGTCTGTTAGCCACTCACGGCGCGGGCTTCGACATCGTTTCCGGCGGCGAACTTTTCCGCGTGATCAAGGCCGGTGGCGATCCGGCGCATTGCACGTTTGCCGGCGTCGGCAAGACTCGCGATGAAATCATTTATGCCCTCGAAAAGGGGATCTACTCGTTCAACGTCGAGAGCGAGGAAGAGCTGCGCTATTTAAATGAAGTCGCTGGCGAACTCGGCATGATCGCCCCAGCGGCCGTTCGAGTGAACCCGGACGTGGACGCTAAGACCCACAAGTATATCTCCACTGGCAAGTCCGGGAACAAGTTCGGCGTCGATTTCACCGCCATCGCCGACCTGTATGAGCGCGCCTCGAAGGAGCTTCCTAACATCAAACTGCGCGGCCTCCAGATGCACATCGGCTCGCAGCTCACCTCCATCGCTCCGTTCATCGAAGCGGTTGAAAAAGTCACGCCACTGGTGATGGAACTCAAGGCCAAGCACGGCATCGAGTTCTGGTCAATCGGCGGCGGGATCGGGATCATTTATAAGGAATCGCTCGCGTCCGCTTCAGTCGATTGGTGGTCAAATCAGCCCGAGCAAGAACGCCCGCTGACCATCGAACGCTACGGCAAGGAACTCGTCCCGCGGCTCAAGGATCTGGGTTTAAAAATTCTGCTAGAACCCGGTCGGCTGATCGTCGGCAATGCGGGCGTGCTTCTCACCAAGTGCCTCTACGAGAAGACGGGCACTACCAAGACATTCAAGATCGTCGATGCCGGCATGAACGACCTCATCCGCCCGGCGCTTTACGAAGGCCACCATGAAATTGTCCCGCTGGCCAAGCCGTCTAGCAGCGAGTTAGTCACCGTCGATGTCGTCGGCCCAATCTGTGAAAGCGGCGATTTCTTCTGCCAAGACCGGCCGCTGCCGGACTTCCAACCCGGCGATCGCGTCGCGCTGATGTCCGCCGGAGCCTACGGTTTTGCGATGGCCTCTAACTACAACTCGCGCCCGCTGCCGGCGGAAATCCTCGTCGAAGGCGCAACCGCCACCGTCGTCCGCAAGCGCCAGACGCTCGATGATTTGATCGAGGGGGAGTTGTGAGAATTGATGGTGGTAGTCCATTCTGTCGGGACTGCTGGGAGATGTCCCAGCTTTCACACGGGCCGACATGTCGGCCAGTGTGAAAGCTCCGACATGTCGGAGCAGTCCACCCCTTGTCTAGCAGCTCCCACTCAGCCGTGAACCAGCGCCTCTTCAAACGCGGCGATGATTGTTTCTATCGG
>JAYVEJ010000410.1:0-1655 GCA_043748885.1 Luteolibacter sp.
CAGTCTGAGCTTGGGCGATGAGGTCGCCACCATTTTCTAGCAGGAAAGGGATCGCCTTGTCCTGAATTTCGGTGGGGTGGATGATGCCAAGCTCATGCAGGCCTTGCATCAGGTTGGCGGGAATGCCGAGTTCTTTAAATGTTTTCAACGTCGTTAGGTCGGGTGGCGGGTGAACGAGCGCACCTTGCACGGCATGGATCGGGATGACGAGCCATGAAAAACCGAGGTGCGGTGGAAATCCGTGCTACCTACTGCGGCCCGGATGCGCTAGACAGCCGGGCACATGAGTTGCGCCACCGGAGTTGCGAGGGTTCTCGCCATTTTTTTCCTGATCGCGGAAATCGCCGGGGCCGAGGCACCTTGGGACGAACGCTTGGCCGGAACTTTTTCGGGACGCTTGAAGGAAATTGAAAAGGAGCTAGCCGGACTGCTGCCGCAGTTAGAGCGACTGCCTGGCATCCCGATCGACGATCAAGGCGGCACGGGTGGCTACGCGGGGGTTTATACCTCGGCGGTTCCGGCGAAGGATGCCAAGTGCGCGGTGGAAGTCCGCTGGGCTGAGAGCGCGGTGGTCGATCTGGTGGCACTGGTCCCGGCGCGGCGCTACGACGCCAAGGGCTTGGACGCCCAATATGGCTTACCGGCGGCCTTCACGGTGGAGCTGATCAACGCGGCGGGCGAGGGGGTCGGACGAGTGGCTCAGGAGCGAGACACCCATGCCAATCCGGTGCGGAAAGGCCATCCGTTCGTCTATCAGGTATCGCCGCCGGTCGTGGCGGCGGGTGTTAGGATTTCTGGAGATCGGCTAAATCCAGATGCGGAAGGAGACGGGACTTTCGTGCAGGCCGGGGCGGCGGTGATGGCGTGGGCTGAGGTGATGGCCTTCGAAGGGACGCGCAACGTCGCCCGCGGCGGTGACGTCCGCGGCATCGGCGGCAGCAATTCGTCGGCGTCTTGGGACTGGAGTCCGGCGTTTCTGGTGGATGAGCAAGTGCCGTTGGGGTTGCCGGAAATCCCGGCGGGGCCGCACGCGAATATCGGTTGGTTTTCGGAAGGCCGGGAAAATGCGAATGACGCAGTTTCGTTGTTTGTGGACTTAGGAGAGACCTCATTGATCGACGCGGTGCGGCTCATTCCGGCCAAGCGGCCGACGTCAGATTTACCCAGCGGATTCGGATTTCCTCGGAAGTTAGAGATTTCCATTTCCGAGACTGGAGAACCCGGTGAGAAGGGCAAATGGTCGCGGGTCGCCACCCGCGATCTGGGCAACCCGGGCCACAATCCGGTCGAGTTCAGCTTCGCCGCGACGCGCGGGCGGCATGTCAAAATTGAGGCCAAAGAGCTTTGGAAAGCGTTCGCCAGTTTTCCCGCGTTTTTCGCCTTGAGCGAGGTGGAGGTTCTAGCAGGGGATAAAAATCTAGCGCTGGGTAAGGCGGTGCATTCGCCGGACGGAATGCAGCCGATCTTCGCGCCGGGTGGCATTTCGTGGACGCCCGCCGCCCTCAGCGATGGGTTCGGACCGGACGGGCGGTTAGTTTCCACCCGCGAGTGGATGATCGAGCTGGACCAGCGGTTGCGCTTGGAAACGCGCCGCCATGTCCTGCAAGCCGAGGCTGCGCGGCTGGTGAATGGCTGGCGGCGCACTGGGCAGACGA
>JAYVEJ010000411.1:0-4566 GCA_043748885.1 Luteolibacter sp.
CCATGAAACGCGGGTTGCACATCCTCGCAGAACGAAACAAGAATTCCCCTTCATGAAAACACTACTCTTCAAAGTCGAACACGGTGACTGGAGTGCTGAACTCCAATTGCCCGCCGTTGAGTCGCTGGAAGAACTCGCAAACGCCATCATCAAGGCAGTCGGATTTGAGATGGATCATTGCTACGGGTTCTACAACAACCTGAAGCAGTACTTCGATAGCACCGAGGAATACACGCTTTTTTCCGACATCGGTGAAGATTGCAGGGAGAGTGACACGGGCGTGCAAGGCACCTGCCTCGCCGACGTTTTCCAGCCGGAGAAGAAGATGCTTTTCCTCTTCGATTACGGCGACGACTGGATGTTTCCGCTGGTCTGCACTGGCGAGATGGAAACCAAACCTTTCAAGCGTCCCAAGATCCTATCCACCAAGGGCGTGCCGCCGGAGCAATATCCAGATTTTGCCGAGTGAACCTGATTTTTCCAAACCAAGTAACTTCATGCCAACTCCTTACTACCCGCCCTTCACCCTCACCCCGCGCCAAGTCACCTTGGTGGCGGAGATTTGTGAGCGGATCGGGCGGTGGGGCGGGCGGGATTCGCCACTTTCCCCGCAGCTTCGGAAGGCGAACCGGATTCAGTCCATCCAGGCTTCTTTGGCGATCGAAAACAACAGCCTCGGCATCGATCAGGTCACGGCGATTTTGGAAGGCAAGCGGGTGCTGGGGTCGATGCGGGAAATCCAGGAAGTGCGGAACGCCATCGAGTGCTACGACCTGCTGCCGACTTGGAAACCGGACTCGGTGGAGGATTTTCTCGCCGCCCATGGAGTCATGATGAAGGCGCTGGTGGATCATGCCGGGATGTTCCGTCCGGGTGGAGTCGGAGTTTACCGGGGTGAGCAGCTCGTCCACATGGCACCGCCAGCGGATCGGGTGGAGTACTTGGTGAGCGACCTTTTTCAATGGCTGGCAGTGACGGATCTTCATCCCTTGATCGCCAGCTCGATCCTCCATTACGAAATCGAGTTCATCCACCCGTTTTCTGACGGGAACGGGCGTCTGGGGCGGCTGTGGCAATCGCTCTCTCTTTCACGTTGGCATGCGGAGTTGGCGTATCTGCCGGTCGAGAGTGTGGTAAGGGACCGCCAAGCTGAATACTACGAGGCGCTTGGAGCTGCCGACCATTTGGCTGAGGCTACTCCTTTTGTCGAATTCATGCTCAGGATCATCTGCGAAACCTTGGATGCAAATCCGGCGAGCGATCAAGTAAGCAATCAAGTAAGCGACCAAGTAAAATCCCTGCTCAAGGCCTACGGCAGCGATGGAGAGTTGACCTCCGATGAATTGCTGCGCCGCCTCGGACTGCGCCACAAGCCGACGTTCCGGAAAAATTATCTGAACCCGGCGCTGGCAGCCGGCACGCTCGAAATGACCGAGCCCGATTCCCCCCGCAGCCCGACCCAACGCTATCGGCTCACCGAAGCGGGCAAACTCATGATCAACTGAGGATCCCCATGGACTTCAATCAAGGACAGTTCAACTTCGACGCCAAGGGATCAGAGGACGGTTTCCGAAAATGGCGTGAGGAACTCGATGCGAAGAAGCGCGCTTTCGAAATCCGCTGGGGAGTCATTCTGAACCGCCGCGTGCGGGTGACCCTGGCAGATTTCGTGAAGCCGCTGACGGGAGTCCTCGAATGGGTGGAGGATCCTAAAAGAATGCCTAACCAACCCCCGGTGTTCCGATTGAAGGGTGTGGAGTTCGGAGTCGGGGACATCGAGAGCATCGTGCAGGAGGACTCGCCCTGACATGGATGACGAAGACCAACTCCTGCCGCTTTCCGCGCTCCAGCATTGGCTGTATTGCCCGCGTCAGTGCGGGTTGATCCATCTGGAGCAGGTGTGGGCGGAGAATAAATTCACGGCGGAAGGGCAGGTGCTGCACCACAAGGCGCATGAGGGAGCAGACGAAACGAAGGCCGGTGTGAGAGTCACCCGCAGCATGTCGGTGCGGTCGCTGGAGCTGGGGATTTCCGGGCAATGCGACATCGTGGAATTTCATGAAAACGACCTGGTGGTGCCGGTGGAATACAAACGCGGCAAGCCGAAGTCGCATCGCGCGGATGAGGTCCAGCTTTGTGCGCAGGCGATGTGCCTAGAGGAAATGTTGAAAGTGGCGATTTCTAGCGGCTATCTGTTCTACGGTGAAAACCGGCGGCGGACCGAGGTGGATTTCGACGCGCCGCTTCGCCATCTTGTCACGGAATCCGCCGCCGCGCTGCATGCGATGATCGACTCCCGCGAGACGCCGACGGCGGAGTATCTGGCCAAGCGCTGCGATGCGTGCTCGCTCATCGACCTCTGCCAGCCTAAGGCCTTGCGTTTCAAAAAAGGCGCGGCGGCCTGGTTCGCCTCTGCCCTCAAATCCCAAATCTGAAGCTTGCCGCCCATCCTTACTTCCATCTGGACCCATCTGCGGTTACACCTAGAAAGGACAATGACAAAGGGGTTCACTACGAAATTTACCACTGATTGCGCTGATTTTGACTGATATCACTGAAAGAATTGGCAGCAATTCGACTCACTTTTTGGGTGATCGTGAGATCCTTTCCACCTTCTTGAAAATCAGTTCAATCAGCGAAATCAGTGGTTAGCATCTTCCTTTTTAGGTTAACGAACTCTTCTCTTCCTCCACTCCCCATGCGCCGCCACCTCAACACCCTCTTCGTCACCCTGGAAGGCGCTTACCTCCGCAAGGACGGCGCCGCCATCGAGATCCGCCATGATGGCGAAACCAAGCTCCGCGTCCCGCTTCACAACCTGGACGGCATTGCCTGTTTCGGTTGGGACATCTCCTGCTCCGCCGCCCTCATGGCCGCCTGCGCCGAGGCGAATGTCTCGCTCTCGTTTCACAATCCCCACGGGAAATTCCTCGCCGCCTCCAATGGCTTCACCTCAGGAAATATCCTCCTCCGTCGCGAGCAATACCGCCGCGCCGACCACGAACCCGCCTCGCTCGCCATCGCCTCAAACATGATCGCCGCCAAGCTCGCTAACACCCGCCACCTCCTCATGCGCGCTGCCCGCGATCACGGAGAGAAATCCGCAGAGAAAGCCCTCGCCCTCACCAACGCCGCCGATTTCCTCGCCGTCCGCATCGGCCTGATTTCCCGCGCCACCAGCCTCGACACCCTGCGCGGCATCGAGGGCGATTCTGCCGCCGGTTACTTCGCTGTGTTTCCTCACCTCCTCACCAACCATGACCCAGGAATCACCATTTCCGGCCGCTCTCGCCGCCCGCCGCTCGATCCGGTCAACGCCCTGCTTTCCTTCCTCTACGCCCTGCTCATGCACGATTGCCGCAGCGCCCTCGAATCCTGCGGCCTCGATCCGCAATGCGGTTTCCTCCACCGCGACCGCCCCGGCCGCCCCTCCCTCGCGCTCGACTTGATGGAAGAATTCCGCGCCTACTTCGCCGACCGTACAGCCCTCTCCCTCTTCAACCGCCAGCAGATCACCCGCAAGGATTTCGACATCAAGGAAAACGGAGCCGTCCTCCTCAAGGACGATTCCCGCAAAAAAGTCCTCACCGCCTGGCAGGAGCGTAAACAGGACGAAATCACCCATCCCTTCCTCGACGAGAAAATCACCATCGGCCTCCTCCCCCAACTCCAAGCCCGCCTCCTCGCCCGCCACCTCCGCGGCGATCTCGACGCCTACCCGGCCTTTCTCGCCCGCTGAGGCTGGCCATTTCAAATCTCAAATCTCAAATCTCCAATCTCCAATGTACGTTCTCATCACCTACGATGTTTCCACCATCACACCCGCCGGAAAATCCCGCCTGCGCCGCACCGCCAAGACCTGTCTCGACTTCGGTCAACGCGTCCAGAACTCCGTCTTCGAGTGCAAGGTGGACCCCGCCCAACTGGTGAACCTGAAAGCTCGGCTGTTAGCTATCATCGACCCCAAGACCGACAGCCTCCGCTTCTATCACCTCGGCAGCAACTGGCATCACAAGGTCGAGCACCACGGTGCGAACGACGGCTACGACATCGAAGGAACGCTTGTCGTCTGAGCTTCCGGAGATCATTTTTCCATTGTTAGTCAGGCAGCCTGTCAGTCGCCCCGCGAACCCCAAGCGATCTCAGAATCCCGGGAAGGTTCGCGCCAGCCGCTAGACTTACTGCCTCCGTTCTTTGACATTCTATATTGGGAAATCCTTCTGATTGAGCGAGGCAATTTAAGAGGGTTCGCGGAACAGTCTGTTCTTCCCCTACGCCCAAAAGGATTCCAGCCTACCGCTGTCGCCCCCCGCGAGGGGGGCGCGGATTGAAACCTATAGGAGCCATAGGACAGCCACCGATATCGCGACCTTTCAGGCCACCAACCGTTTCCACAATCCATACCCAGGCCGATGGCCTAGGCTAAGGGATGGCATACCGTTGGCGCAGAAGATATTTCGGGCTAACGGCCAGTTGTGTTCTTAGAATGATTCCAGCACCGAGTCCGTTAGATTTTGTGGTGGTGGAGAGACGCCATGACCTCCCAATCTGAGTGCAAGATGGGCC
>JAYVEJ010000412.1:0-1653 GCA_043748885.1 Luteolibacter sp.
ATGGACCATGTGGCCGGGTGAGACCCAGTCGCGCAGGTCGGGCGGCAGGAGCATCGGAGTGTCGTGGTCGATGTTGACGAAACGGGCGGACATTTCCTCGATACGTGGCCCGAGGCGGATTTGTTCAGGGGGCTTGGGTTCTAAGTCCGACAGGCTGCTAGGTGTTCCATCCTACGTAAGCCTTACCACCGTCACCCGCCGCCTCGAAAACCCTCAATTCCCACTCGACCTATGTCCATGCCTCACCTCTTGCGCCTGTTCACTCTTTTCACCGTGCTCTTGCCCGCGGGTGTGGCCGCCGATGAGGAGCATGCCGGCGGCTTGGAGGTCGTGGGCCACCGGAGTCGCGAGCGGGTTCGCCGCTCCAGCGGACGGTGCGCGCTGTGTCGTCGCCGAGGATGGCGATTTTGGTGCGCAGGATTTTGACTTCGGGGATGCGGTCGATGCCTAGCAGTTTGCCCCATTCGCCGCGGGAATGGTAGTGGAGTTGTCCCATGCTGGGGACGCGGCCGAGGGCGAGATAGGCTAACAGCAGGAAGACAGATTCCGAGCGGATAGAAGCCTTTGGGCAGCGTGAAGAGGCTGCCGGAGTGGCGCAACAGGCCGAAGGCGAGCAACGCGAGCAGGGCGCAGAGGACGCCACCGTTAGGGATGTCATCGGCGATTTCGAAGGACGGTTCGGCGATGTCAACCCGCGGATGGCTGAAGATGGGTAGTTGGATTTGCGGCAGGGCCGCAGGTTGATTCCGTCGGATCAAGACTGCCAGACCAAGTTCATTGCTTTTCCCCATAAGGCGGCAAATTCCCAGCAGAGGTCAGGATGTCTGAGGCTAAAGAAGCGATCTCAGTCAATGTTCGCGTCTGCCGGAGGCGGATGGCAATCTCCAGAGAGAGCAGATCGACTAGGTGCATGATCGTAATTTCACCCAAACACGGAAAATCTCTGAAGCATCTGAGTGAGTTTGTGATCTGAATTTTGTTATCAAAAAATCAACGGGTTATAGCTATAACCGACAATTGGACGGGGGTGTAGTGTACAATTGGACAACATTATGACCGACAATTGGACGCTACGCTAACCGACAAATGGACGGAGCATCGATTCCCTTCCCCCGAGTCCTCGCAAGTGCCTTGCGGGAGGCCATGCTGGATACCCCGGTGGTCTGCCTTCTGGGGCCCAGGCAATGCGGGAAGACGACGTTGGCGATGTCGCTGGAGAAGGGCCGTGGCTATATTTCGCTCGATGAGGACGGCTATTTCCAAGCGGCGACTGAGGATCCAGAGGGATTCGTGGCGCGGCTGCCAGCGCGGGTGACTTTGGACGAAGTCCAGCGGGTGCCGGCCTTGCTAACCGCCATCAAGCGCGCGGTGGACCGGGACCGCCGACCGGGGCGGTTTTTACTAACGGGTTCGGCGAATTTGCTGCTGCTGCCTGGCGTCAATGAGTCCTTGGCCGGGCGGATGGAAGTGATCCCTTTGCAGCCACTAACCGAGTCGGAAAAGCAGCGCAATGCGGGGGATTTCCTGCGCCAGTTTCTCGATGGTAGCCTCCGCAACTCGCCGATGGGCGGAGAAGGGGAGGATTTCTCGCCCGATCTTCCTCATCGCGTGGTGAGGGGTGGTTACCCAGAGCCGCTTACCCGTTCGCCGGAG
>JAYVEJ010000413.1:0-4559 GCA_043748885.1 Luteolibacter sp.
GCGGCACGCCAGTCGTAACCCCGGCGGCAGGCGAAATCCGTTTCCCGGAGCCTCGGCCAGAAGCGGTCGTGAAATGCACGGCTGTCAGCCGGAAAGCCGATGATCTGCCAACTCGGATGCTGGCGGAATGCTTCGCAGACATCGGTCGCCGCAGCGGGAGAAAGGGGTTTGGCGAGCACAGCGGGGTTCCGCAAAAGCACGTAGAGTTCGAGCAAGATGAACTCGCTGATCGCCACATCGTCGCGGTCTTGAAGCGATTCGAGAAACGCTGCCGCTTTGGAGTGGGCCGGGTTTCCGGTTTCCACCGCAGGAAGCAGGATGTTGGTATCGTTGGAAATCATCGGGCGGAGAGGCTGCGATCCGCTTCATCGCCATTTGCCAGATCACGTAGCGATTCCAACGGCACCTTGATCCCGCCACCATCGACTTTGGGGAGTTGCCAGGCAGCGCGTTCCGGCTCGCTGCTTGGAAACCGGTCGAGAAACAACTCAAGGCCCCGTCGCGTGATCTCGGCCAAAGAGAGTTCTCGCTCGGCAGCGAATGTTTTCGCTCGTTGGTAGAGTTCGTCGGGAAGTTGGATTTGCGTTCTCGTCATTCTGTAGAATCGACATCACATGGAGGCGATGTCAATTCTCCATCACATGGAGAGACAGACCCTATGCCACCAACGCCTTCAGCCTGCGGCAAACTTCTTCCACATTCGCCCGCGAGTTGAAGGCGGAGATGCGGAAATAGCCTTCGCCCGCTGAGCCGAAGCCGGAGCCGGGAGTAATGACAACTTGGGCCTCACCTAACATTTTGTCGAACATGTCCCAGGATGTTAGTCCGGCTGGGCAACCGACCCAGACATAGGGTGCGTTCTCACCGCCGAAGACCGGAAGTCCCGCTGCGGCGGCGGCTTCGCGGAGGAGTTTGGCATTGCCCATGTAGTGCTCGATGAGCGCACTGACTTGTTGCTTTCCTTCAGGGGAAAAAACGGCGGCGGCGGCTTTTTGGACCGGGTAGCTGGCCCCGTTGAACTTGGTGCTGTGGCGGCGCGACCAGAGCTGATGGAGCGGGATGCGCTCGCCGGTGTCCGACTTGCCGCTAACGGTTTTTGGAATGACGATGTAGGCGCAGCGGACGCCGGTGAAGCCGCCGTTTTTCGAGAAGCTGCGGAACTCGATGGCGACATCTCGTGCCCCTTCGATTTCGAAGATCGAGCGTGGGATTTCCGGGTCTTGGATGAAGGCCTCGTAAGCGGCGTCGAAAAGGATGATCGCGTCGTTCTGCTTGGCATATTTCACCCAGGCTGCGAGCTGCGCACGGGTGGCGACGGCTCCGGTTGGGTTATTTGGGAACCAGAGATAGATGAGGTCGGCTTTTTCGTTAGGGACGTCTGCGACGAACTTGTTAGCCGCATTGCACGGCAGATAGAGCAAGCCGGCGTAGGCACCTTTTTCATCGGCGTCGCCAGTGTTTCCGGCCATCACGTTAGTATCGACATAGACCGGATAGACGGGATCGGTGATGGCGATGACGTTGCCCTTGCCGAAGATGTCGAGGATGTTGCCGGTGTCGCACTTCGAGCCGTCCGAGATGAAAACTTCATCGGCGGAAATACCAAGATCAGCGAACTGATGGTCCACGATCGCCTGGCGGAGAAACTCGTAACCTTGCTCCGGGCCGTAGCCTTTGAACGTCTCGCGGCTCGCCATTTCATCGACGCCTTCATGCATCGCCCTAACCACCGCGGCGGGCAGCGGCTCGGTCACATCGCCGATGCCGCAACGAATGATGCGGGCGGCTTTGTCGGGATTTTCTTCGGTATAAACCCGGACCCGGCGGGCGATTTCGGGAAACAAGTAACCGGCTTTGAGCTTGAGGAAATTGGAGTTGATCGTGGCCATGCGGGCGGACGTTTAACGAGCGGCGGGCAGACGCGCAAGAGCGGAAGAATCCAGAAACTTTGCTGCATCTCAATCCACTTATGCGATTCAAGTATCTCATCTTCCGCATCGAGTTCGATGAAGCTCTGATCGAGAAAATCATGCCCGGCGACCTCCCGCCTAACTGGAAGGAACAACCGCCACCGCCATCGACCCAACAAATCGGCGATCAATGGTTCAAGCAATCCCGCTCGGCCGTGCTGGAACTTCCCAGCGTGATCGTCCCGATTGAAATCAACTATCTGTTAAATCCCATCCACCCGGATTTCAAAACAATCACCATCGCCAAGCCGGAGCCGTTTTCCTTCGATCCTCGGCCGCTACTGCCTTAATCCCGACTCACCGGAGAGGGTTCCGTTGTCGCCGGTGAAGCGATGGCGGAGGACTGGGGATCGCCCGCGACGGCAAGGCGAAAGGAACATCAAACCAGAAACGCCTAACATTGAAGTGGCAGGAAAATCACGCTGTGATTTTCAATCCAGCCAATTTTCAAACCGCAAGCCGGGCACTTGCGCGAAGTCCACGGTGTTGCGAGTGAGGAGCGTGGCGTCGTGGGCGAGGGTGATGCAGGCGATCCGCAAATCCATAGTCCCGATGCGAATGCCTTGGCTGCGAAAGCGGGTGAAGGCGGAAGTCGATTCCGCATCGAGGGAGAGAATCACCCAACGGGCAAAGAAATTCACGCGCTCGATTAGTTTCTGATAGGCCAGTAAACGCTCGTCCGGTTCAAGAGTGCGATTGGTGCGAGCAAGCACGCCGCGGAGCTCTTCCTCAAGAGAAATGACCGTGGTGAAGACCTGTGCTCCAGCTTGCAACAGGCGACCCCGCAATCGCTCGCCGAGTGGAGTCGGATAGGCGAGTTCTTTCAGGTGATTCGTATCGAGCACGAACATGGAAAATTCAGTCCTTCACGCTCTGCCGCCATGCCTCGCCGAGTTGGTCCGCTTCGCGGGAAAAGGCGTCATCCTGCCACATCCCGACAGTGGTGAGCCAATCTTTTTCAACTCTGTGGTCACCTGCCGGATTGGAGCGGAGGAGCTCCGCCATTTGTTGTTCCAAGGTGGCTACACGTTGTTCAATGGGCAATTCCTGCGGCGGCGGCGCGACGTTCATAAGGTGAGGCTAGCACACCCACTCCTGAGATGAAGTCGATTTTTTGGAGTGATTCCTGGCCTAACGAGACTTTGGAAATTTCGCGAACGTACGGTCTGCTAGATTCATCACGGCACAAACAGAACTTTTCCCGAGCGCTCCGGTGCTTCGAGCCGGGCGAGGGCTTCTTGGAATGCTTCTAACGGGAAGGTGGCATCCACCGGTTGCACCAGTTTCCCGGCGGCGACTCGTGCGGCGAGGTTTGCGTAAACCTCGTGAATCTCAGCCACTGGCGCGTGCTCGATCCAGCGGCTGACCCACAGCCCACGGACTTGGATGTCGCGGAAAATCAGTAGGCCGTTAGGGATGGTCACCGGCTTGCGGCCCATCGCGCCGTAGGTGATGTGGCTGCCACCTTCGCGCAGCAGTTTCATCAGGCGGAGGGCGCTGTCGCCGCCGACGGCGTTGAAGGCGAGTGCGGCAGTGGCTCCGCCGAGGACTTCGAGGGCGGATGTTAGGCCCGCGTCGTCATCAAGGAAAACGTGATCCGCGCCGAGTGCGCGGAGTTCGTCGATCAGCTCAGGTCGGCGGACGAAGGAAATCGTGCGGATGCCGAGATCGCGGGCGAGTTGGATGACACAGCGGCCGACTGCGGAGTTACCGACATTTTGCGCGATCCACGCCCCTTTGTCTAACGGCCCGAAGCCGTGGAGCAGGCGCCACGCCGTCGCGGGATTGACTTTAAGCATCGCCGCCTGAAGCGGATCGATCCCTAACGGCAGCTTATACAAAGTCTCGCCGGGCACCGTGGTATGGGATGCCCAAGTCGCGGATCGCCGCAGGAAAATCACCCGGTCGCCCTCCTCGAAATCGGCGGAGTTGCTGATTTCCACCACTCCGCAGCCCTCAATGCCTGGGGTGGCGGGCAGTGCCGGTTTCACGCCGTAGGTGCCTTCGATGGTATTGAGATCCGCCGGATTGATCGGCGCAGCGAGGATGCGGACGAGCACCTCGCCGCCCTCTGGTGCTTGGGAAATTAAACTATCCGCCTCCATTTCTAACACCACGGCGGGTGTTCCAGTTTGTTTGAAAACCAGTTGCTTGCCGAGGCGTGTTGAGTCATCGTCGTCCATGACGAGCACCCTGCCACAAGAAGCGGCCACGCCAAGCGGGAAGAATCTGTTATTTCGCCACCCGCCTGGCTATTAGCCGCGCTGGAAATCGTTTGCCCGCCGCCGCACTCAGGGGCAATCTCGCGGCCCGCCATGTTTCCACGTCCGCCGAAAAAATTTGTCCCGACGCCGTTCGAATACCATCAGGAAATCGAGATCACCATCGACGCTCTAACCAACCTCGGCGCGGGCGTGGGCCGGATCGATGGCTGGGTCGTATTCGTTCCATTTTCACTGCCGGGGGAAACCGTCAAAGCCCGCGTCTTCCGCAATGACAAGAACTGCTCACACGCCGATCTTATCGAAGTCCTAACACCCTCACCCGACCGCATCGAGCCGGGCTGCCCGCTCTTCGGCGAGTGCGGCG
>JAYVEJ010000414.1:0-1648 GCA_043748885.1 Luteolibacter sp.
CGGTCCTCCCGAGCACTTGCAAACCACTGCCTGAGAAGATTTACAAAACCGCCGGAGTGAAAGGACCGACGGTCACCAGCCAGTGGTGGAGTTCCTTGCTGTGGCAGGAATTCTCCCGCAACCTATTCCCCCACCCACTCGCGATGGTTTGCACGCCGGAAGGTTTAGCGATCACTTATCCCGGAGCAGCCATCGTCGCCAGCAAGGAGGCGATCATGGGCGGCGGACTCACCAAGGATGGTGATTTCAAGATCGGTCTAACGGCGGGATCTCTATTTAAGTCGGCGGCGTGCGATGGTTATTCCGATTGGTTTGTGACTGCCGCCTTCACTGCGGGTGACGCCACGCTCAAGACCAGCTTCGGCCATGGCAGCCCGTTTGTTTACTGCACCTACAGCGGCGGCGATCCCCTTTTTGCGATTCAGCGACAAGCCGAGGATCTGGCTGGGCAGCGGGAAAGATGCGGTCCTCGGAGTGATCGCCAAAGGCAACCACTATGGCTTGTTCGCCCCGTCGGGATGGTCGTGGAGCGGTCTCAACGGCTCCGTTTTCACGAATCAAGCTGCGGTAAAAAACTACTTCTCCGTGGCACTGTTACCGGATGACAAACCCGCAACACTCGGCCTCTTCAAACGCTATGCCTATAGCCAAGTGATCGATACTCGGGTAAACTATCAGTCGCTGCCGGGCAAAGTGAAAGCGACTTACCGTGTGAAAACCCAACCCTGGGAGGGCACCGAAAGCGGGACGATTTTCGCGCTCTACCCGCACCAGTGGAAATACACCACCCGCAAGCTAACAGCCATGACCGACGCCTCAGTGCGGGGCACCCTGAAGATCGGGCAGGGCGCGGAATTCGTCACCGAAGTGCCGGTCCAAGGCGTGTTGCCGATGTTTCCTGCGCAAGGCATCAAGGACAAGCAACGCATGTTAGCCTACCTCCGCGAAGAGGCCGAAAAACCCGCCGCCGAGTATGCGGATACCTATTGGGAAGGGAAATTGCTGGGACGCTTGGCTACCCTCAGCGGCATCGCGGAAATGGCTGACGCGGCGGAGATGCAGAAAACCTTCATTGATGAATTGAAACGGCAATTAGAAAACTGGTTCACCGCCTCACCCGGCGAGACTGCACCTTTGTTTTACTATAACTCCACTTGGGGCACACTGGTCGGTAGTAAGCCTTCCTATGACAGCGACTTGCCGCTCAATGATCATCATTTCCACTATGGTTACTTCATCCGCGACATCGCCTCGCCAGACCGCACCGATGCGATGTTTCCCTATATCCGCTGTTTCGACAAATACGCAGGTCATTCGTGGGCCTCGGGCGATGCAAACTTCGCCGACGGCAACAACTAGGAATCCTCATCCGAGTCACTCAATGCATGGTATGGCATGAGCCTGTGGGGAGAAGCCACGACCGCATCGTCAAACAGCGCCTGAGCGGTAAGGATTACAACAACGGCTGGGGTGATCTTGTGGTGATGTTCAACGCGCTCAGCGATCCCGCTTCGGCGTCCGCTTACTTAGACAGCACGCCTAACTGCATGCTCGAAGGCGGCAACACCCATGCATTTATGTATCACTGGATCGAGACCCTCAACACACTCGGAACTAATGATGCCAGCGTCATCGCAGATCATTCCTT
>JAYVEJ010000415.1:0-1648 GCA_043748885.1 Luteolibacter sp.
GGCGGTTCACGTCCGCGGTAACCACGCTGACGTTGCCGATGCCACGCTGCGCGCACTGCTGCTGGATGTAGCCACGCTGCGCGGCCGAGTTGGAGACCGCGCAGATGCGCGCCCGGGGGTAGCGCTCGGCCATCCATAGCGTGAGCGAGCCCCAACCGCAGCCAAGTTCGAGAATCCGCTGGCCATCTTTCAGAGTCGCACGCTCGCAAGTGATCTCGAGCATTCTCGCCTCGGAATCATCTAAATTTGTCACGCCTGCGTCCCAATAACCTGAGCTGTATTTCAGATGCTTGCCCAAAACTCGCTCGAAAAAGCGGGTCGGTAACTCGTAATGTTGCACATTCGCCTCCTCCGTCGCGATGGCAACAGGGCTGGCTCGCAATTCACTCACATGTTGCATCACCAGCGCTTGGCGTTGTTCGCAATCCAGCTTTTCAAAGGGTGCAAGAGTTCCCGCCAGACGATGGCGGATTCCGATCCGGATTAAAGCATCCGGGATGATGCCCTTGGCGAGTAAGTCGTTGGTGTGAATCATGATAAATATAGATTAAAGCTCTTTCGGGGGCCACGGGATGAAGGCGCTGGTGGTCTTCTGATAATGGCGATAAGCATCGCCCTTGCGGATCACAGCGGCAGCCTCGGTGGGAGGAATGCCGGTCACCCGCAGCAGCAAATAGACAATCATCGCCGGGGCATGAACCATCGCCCACCCCCATTCGGAGCCGCAAGCGTATAAGTAGAAGCCGATCCATATGACTGCTTCGAAAAAGTAGTTAGGATGGCGGGAGTAGCGCCACAGTCCATCCTGACAGACAGATTTAGGGTCAGAGTTGCTGGCTTTAAAGGCTGACATTTGAGAGTCCGCCAGACCTTCGCCGGATATACCGATCAGGGCGACGGCTAGGCCAACCGATTCCCAAATACTCCATGAGCCATCAGGATCCACGGCGATGAAAAGAAACGGCAATGCCAACACAATCACCGAGATTCCCTGTGCTTGGAAAAACCAAAAGAATGTTGAAGGCACTCGCCCTTTCCATACCTCGCGGACTTTAGCATATCTGGCATCTTCGTGAGGATGCGCCCGCCGAATCCGCCGCTGGAGATGCCAGCCGAGCCGCAGACTCCATAAAGTAATGAGTCCACCCGCTACCCAATGTTTGATGGTTCCATCGCAAGTTAGGATAAGCCACAACACTGCCGTTAGCCCAATTCCGAATGCCCACACCGCATCGACCAGTGAGTAGTTATCGCATCGCCGCGCCCACATCCATGCGCTGAAAAACACCAGCGCCATCATCCCGACTCCTATAGCAAATGCCAGCCAGCCACTCATGATGCGACCTCCTGACGCCGCTTTAACGACAATGATAGTTTCCTCAATGCAGGCATCGCCGCCATTTTAATGAGCACTGCGGCCACTGGTGCGATCAACAACCACGCACTCACCCCATGCCACGCGGCCATGCCGAAATCCCGGGCAAACTGGAGTGGGCTGTCTTTGAATTTCCCAATCAACTGCGGGATGGAGAATGATATCAATGGCGCTCCATACAAGCGCTCCCCAAGGCGGATGAGGATCAGGATCAGCGCCAAGTGCAGTGGATAGACGACTGCCCGGAAGACATGCAACACCGGTTGGTTGAGC
>JAYVEJ010000416.1:0-1648 GCA_043748885.1 Luteolibacter sp.
TTCAAAGAGTCGATGCAGAAATGCCTGCGCTCGTTAGAAACCGGCCGCTGGGGTTTCGGCTTCGACAACAAGGACCCGCACTCGCCCACCCGCGACGAGATCGCCCGCAAGCTCCAGATCCCGAATGCCGAGCGCATTTTCTGGCTGCAAACCGCCTTCGTAAACGGCTGGACGTTAGAGGAAATCAACGACGCCACCGCCATCGACCCATGGTTCCTCGGCCATCTCCAACAGATCGCCAACGAAGGCATGGAACTCGCGACCATGGACTTGAGACGCGCGAAAAAAATGGGCTTTTCCGACCGCCAGATCGCCAAGGCCCGCGCCGCCGCTCCTTCGATTCACGACGCCTCAATCCACGGCGAAAAGGACCAACCCGCCGGTGCCCCACCCCGCGCCGAGCCGGAAGGTGCTGTCGTCGATGTGCCCACCGAAGACACCATCCGCGCCGAGCGCAAAGCCCTCGGCATCATCCCGACCTATCGCCTCGTCGATACTTGCGCCGCCGAGTTTGAAGCCTACACGCCGTATTTCTACTCCACCTACGGCGACGAAAACGAAGCCCGTCAGTCGGACAAAAAGAAGATCATCATCCTCGGCGGCGGACCTAACCGCATCGGCCAAGGCATCGAGTTCGACTACTGCTGCGTCCACGCCGCCTTCGCGCTCAAGGAACTCGGCTACGAGACCATCATGGTCAACTCGAACCCCGAGACCGTCTCCACCGACTACGACACGTCCGACAAACTGTTCTTCGAGCCGCTCACGTTAGAAGACGTCCTGAACATCTGCGATCAAGAACAGCCATACGGCGTCATCGTCCAGTTCGGCGGCCAAACCCCGCTCAATCTCGCTGCCGATCTCGAACGCCACGGCGTCCCAATCATCGGCACCTCGCCGAAATCCATCGAGCAAGCCGAAGACCGCAAGTTCTTCTCCGCGCTGCTCGACAAGCTCGGCCTCAAACAAGCCGATGCCGGCACCGCCACCAACGAAGCGGAAGCCCTCGTCATCGCCAACCGCATCGGCTACCCGGTGTTAGTCCGCCCGTCCTTCGTGTTAGGCGGCCGCGGCATGATGATTGTTTACTGCGACACCGAACTCACCCGCTACATGCGCGAGGCCGTCATCGCCTCGCCGGAGCGCCCGGTCCTCGTGGACCGCTTCCTCGATAACGCAACGGAGGTCGATGTCGATTGCATCAGCGACGGCGAAACCTCCGTCGTCGGCGCGATCATGGAGCACATCGAGCAAGCCGGCATCCACTCCGGCGACTCCGCCTGCGTCATCCCCGCGTTTTCGCTATCAGAATCTATCCAGGCGGAAATCACCCGCGCCGCCATCGACCTCGCCCGCGAGCTTAAAGTCATCGGCCTGATGAACATCCAGTTCGCCGTCAAGGACGGGCAACTCTACGTCATCGAGGTCAATCCGCGCGCCTCGCGCACCGTGCCATTTGTGAGCAAGGCCACCGGCGTTTCCCTCGCCAAGCTCGCCGCCAAGGTCATGGTCGGCGAAAAACTCAAGGATCTCGGCTACACCCAGACGATCATCCCAACGCATTTCTCGGTGAAGGAAGCCGTCTTCCCGTGGAACCGCTTCCCCGGCATCGACATCGTGTTAGGCCCGGAAATGAAGTCCACCGGCG
>JAYVEJ010000417.1:0-1648 GCA_043748885.1 Luteolibacter sp.
CTCCACCGGCCAGGAAACCAAACTCACCGGCGAGTTTCCAGCCGGCGATTCCGCCCGCGGGGCCAAGGTTGCCGAGTCCCTCCAATGCGGTGTCTGCCACCCCGGGATGCCGCTGTCGCCGCAGACCCTGCCCGCGCCGATGGATGCGATTTTCAAAAAGGATTGGGCCGCTAACGGCTGCGTCGCACCCGCCGAAAAGCGCGGTAAGGCTCCGCACCTGAACCTCGACGAAAACGACCGCGCCGCCTTGGTCGCCTTAGCGAAAACTGGCACCAGTTCGCTCGGTCGCGACACCTCCGCCGAATACGTCACCCGCCAAACCGAAGCACTTCGCTGCACTGCTTGCCATGCCAACGACGGCCGCGAGTCGTTGTTAGCCAGCGTCCATTCCGAGTCTGCGCCGCTCGTCGCGCACCTGCCGAAGATCAATGAACGGGTCGATCAATCTCGCCCGCCGCTTACATTTACCGGGGAAATGCTCTACACCACCGCCATCGAGTCGATGATCGCCGGCACCGCCACGCCGCGCCCCCGACCGTGGCTCGCCATGCGGATGCCGTCATACCGCACCCACGCCAGCCAGCTTGCTAACGGTTTTTCCCGGCTCCACGGCCTCGCGCCTAACAAACCCGCAGCGGTCACGGTGGATCCCGCTCTCGCGGAAATTGGCAAGAACCTCGTCACCGCCGCCGGCTTCGGTTGTAACACCTGCCACGCCATCGGTGACCAGAAACCAACCGCCGCCTTCGAGGTGGAGGGCGTCGATTTCAAGCTCACCGCCGCCCGCATCCGCGAGGAATTTTTTCACCGCTGGATGGACAATCCGCAATCCGTCACGCCCACCACCAAGATGCCGCGCTACTCGCAGGACCAGAAATCCCAGCGCACCGACATCCTCGACGGTGACGCCAAAAAGCAGTTCGACGCCATCTGGCAGTATCTGCACCAATGATTCAAGGAGCGTGGGCGTCTCGCCCACGAGTCCATTTTCAGCAAGGACCGGAAAAAAATTCTCAAATTGAGGTCACCTTTTTCCTTAATCCCGCTTGCCAGTTGACCCCACAACCTCAGCTCCCATAGCCTGCCGCCGTTCTTATGAAAACTCCCATTACCGTCTCCATCACCGGTGCCGCTGGCCAGATCGGCTACTCGCTCCTGTTCCGCATCGCCTCCGGCTTCGTCTTCGGCCCGGACCAGCCGGTCAACCTCCGCCTGATAGAAATAGAACCCGGCCTCCCAGCTCTCGCAGGGGTGATCATGGAACTCGACGATTGCGCCTTCCCGCTGCTCAACGAAGTCGTCGGCACCGCCGATCTCGACGAGGGTTTCAAAGACGCCAACTGGTGCTTGTTAGTCGGCTCCGTGCCGCGCAAGGCTGGGATGGAACGCGCCGATCTGCTGGGCATCAACGGCAAGATTTTCACCGGCCAAGGCCAAGCCATCGCCCGCAACGCCGCCAAGGATGTTCGCATTCTCGTCGTTGGAAATCCTTGCAACACCAATGCCCTCATCGCCATGAACAACGCCGCCGGCATCCCCGCCGAGCGCTTCTTCGCGATGACCCGGCTCGATGAAAACCGTGCCAAAAGCCAACTCGCCAAGAAGGCCGGCGTCCATCAATCCAAGGTCACCAACCTCTGCATCTGGG
>JAYVEJ010000418.1:0-4544 GCA_043748885.1 Luteolibacter sp.
GCGATGATTCAGGCAGGTACGAGCGAATCGTACAAGTGACAATTTCGTCACATTCAGAGGGCTAAGGAAGCTGGAATCATTCTAAGAACACAACTGGCGTCCCGCCCGGAAAGGAGATACGAGAGGCGGGACGCCTCTCGCAACGGTCTGGCGCGAGACGCGCCAGCCACTTTGCTGCCCGAGTCTTTCCACAAGTCCACATGCGCGGCAGTGTAGCTGTGTCCAGCGGTCAAAGCTTCGGGTCCGATGAGGCGCGAGAGCTGGGTGTCCTTCGGCTGGCATCACGACAAAAGTGTCGTGGCTTCTTTTTACAGCCGCACTGCGAGGCGGGTTTGTTTGGTGAGCGGAAATTCTTGCGCGACTCGGACATGGGAACGGCGGTGGATGCCGACTAACATTCCGACGGCGGCGAGGCTGAAAACTAGGCTGGTGCCGCCGTAACTGACGAAGGGCAGCGGCAGTCCATCGTTAGGCAGCATCGCGGTGGTGACGGCGATGTTCTGAATCGCCGGGACGACAATCATGCATGTTAGGCCGAGCGCGAGGCAGCGGTTGAAAACATTGGTCGCTTGCAGCGCGATGCCACAGCCGCCGACGGCGATTAGCACAAAACAAAGCACCACGCCCATGGTGAAGGGCAGGCCGAGTTCTTCACCGACGACCGGGAAAATAAAGTCGGTGTAAGCAAAAGTGAGCGTGCCAAATTTTTCCACGCCGTTGCCCAGCCCGACGCCCCAGGGTCCGCCGTTGCCCAAGGCTAACAGCGCCCGCCATTGTTGCATCCCCTTGTCCATCTGTTGGACCGGATTTTCCAGGTCAAGCCATGCGTCGATCCGCGCCCGCCGCACTGCGTCGTGAGTGATGAACCAGAGGACACCGGCCATGGCCGTTAGAGTCGTGGGCACGATGTATCTCAGCCGGGTCCCGACGCAAAACATCATCGCCGCGATGGCCACTGAGATGGACATGGCGGAACCCACATCCGTCTCGACGGCGATGAGTAACAGTGGGATGCCGACGATAAATCCGGGAATAATAAAGCCGCGCCAAAAGGTGTGGATCTCGGTCTGCCATCTAGCAAACCATGCCGCCAGAGCCACCATGATCACGATTTTCGCGACTTCGGAGGGCTGGAAATCGCCGACCACTGGCAGCTTGATCCAGCGGTGCGATCCCCAGTGCGGATTCGCGATGCCGGGCACGAAACACAGCACGAGCAGTACGCAGCCTCCAACTAACAACCAAGGCGCGAACTGCCGCAAGATCTCTAGCGGAAACCGCGCCGCGATCACTGCGGCGATCAGCCCCAGCCCGACCATCATTGCCTGGCGGCTCACGAAATGATACGGTCCGAAGTCCTTCACCCACGCCCCGGTGCTCGTCAGCATGATCAGCCCGAGCGCGACCAAGGCCGCGACGGCGGTGCAGAGGATGATGGAACAGTGACGAGTCATCAGCTAGAAACTAACGGGGAATCGCCAAGCTCATCCCGACCTTGAGTTTGCCGACGTTGCTGATGCCGTTAGCTTTCATCAGGGCGTCTTGGTTGACTTTAAATTTGTTGGCAATCCGCCAGACGCTATCGCCGCTCTTCACGACGTAGGACTTGCCGGATGCCGCGACTTTGACCTCTGCGGAAGGTGTGGTGTTAGGCCGCACCAGTCTGGCCCGCGGCGCGGCGATCACGTCCACAGCATCCACCAGCCCAGAGCTGTCGTCAGCCGGGGTTGGATGGTTCATCGCCAGCAGTTCGGGTGCCTCCACGGCGGCGGTGCGCTTCGGCGGAATTTTCAGTAAAAGCCCAGGCACGATGTCCGCGTGTTTGTTGATCAGGCGGAGATCGCTTTCGTCCACTCCGACTGCGGTGGCGACTCGCGCGTAGTTGTCACCCGGTCGAACAATGTAGGGTTTTTCGCCGGACGCCAAGCGCGGCAAGTCCAAGCGCGGCTTGACAGTGACCACTTCCGGGACGTTTTCCTGCTGGGTGGCCTTCGCCGATTTCGGTTCATCCGGCGTCCGACCATCGAGGTATTTGATGTGTACGAAAATCAGGCCGATTGCCACGATGTGGATCAGGAAAATAATCGTTAGAGCACGAGAAATCTTCGAGCTGCTGTCTTCGGATTCCATCTCGGAATGACCTGCGGCGGCGGCGACTCGTTGTTTGCGGTTGCCGGTGACGGCACGCAGGCGTTTGAAAATCCCATTCGGCACGGGACGACGTTTGACAGGCAGAGTCTGGGGTTTCATGAGAGTTAGCGGAGTTGGTGGACGAGATCGCGGAAGGCATTTCCGCGTTGCTCGTAGCCCGAGAATTGGTCGAACGACGAGGTACCCGGCGAAAGTAGAATGGTCGAGCCGCGCGGCGCAAGGCTGCGCGCCGTCTTGACGGCATCGGCCAGCGATGACACCGCTTGGCTGCTAACAGCGGTGGAAAACAAATCCGCCAGCGGGCGGGCAATCTGGCCGAAGGTGACCACGGCGAGCGCCTTCTCAATAACAAGCGGCACCACCGCCGCGTAGTCGAGCCCCTTTTCCTTGCCGCCGGCGATGAGCACCACCGGCCGGGTTTGCGAGCGGAGGGCACTCTCTAACGCATGGAGGTTGGTGGCCTTCGAGTCATTCAAATACTCCACACCATCGAGGGTGCGGATGAGTTCGCAGCGGTGCGGCGGCGGCGCGTAGCCCAGCAACGCCTCGCGCATCACTTGAGCAGAAATCCCTAACGTCTGGCAGGCGGCGAGGGCAGCCATCGTGTTTTCCGCGTTGTGAAGGCCGCGCAGGCTGGTGTCGCGGTCCATGTCGAGCCAAGTCTCGCCGCCATGGAGGACGGTGTGGCCCTCCGAATACCAATCGGCAGCGGGGTCGGTGGTGGAAAAAATTACCTGGTTAGCCGCCAGCGTCGGTAAGTCTTCGTCGGACCTAACAACCGCAGTGTCGGCTGCCGTTTGATTTTCAAAAATCCGCAGCTTGGCCGCGCGGTAGGCCTCCAGCGTCGGGTAGCGGTCCATGTGGTCGGGCGCGAAGTTGAGCCAGATGGCGACCACCGGGTGCAGCATGGAAATCGTTTCTAGCTGAAACGAACTCAGCTCTAACGCCACCACGACCGGTGGGTTCGCTTGCAGGACGACTTCCGCGAAGGGCGTGCCGTAGTTGCCACAGGCGGTGCCACCGAGGGCGGCGTGCGACAGGATGCGCGCGACCAACTCGGTGGTGGTGGTCTTGCCGTTGGTGCCGGTGATGCCGATGATTTTCCCCTGATAGAAGCGCGCGGCCAACTCGATTTCACCGATGACTTCCGCCGCCTGTTGGGAAAACGCCGCGACGTAGGAGCCGTAGGTGTCGATGCCGGGACTCACGACTAGCAGATCGGAAGCGAGCTGCGCGCCGTCCGCCTCGGTTGCGTTGGGATGGATTGCCACCCCCTCCGGCATTCCGTCGAATGCTTCTGGACCGGCCAGATCCCAGGCGGAAACGCTGGCACCTTCGCGCAAGGCCAGCGCCGCAGCGGCGCGACCGCTGCGACCCACGCCCAGGATGGCGACATGTTTTCCGGTGAGATCCATGGTGCAGTTAGGCAATCTTGAGCAGGGCGAGTCCGAACAGGGCGAGCATGATCGAGATGATCCAGAAGCGGATGATCACTTGGTTTTCATGCCAGCCTAGCAGCTCGAAATGATGGTGGATCGGCGACATCTTGAAGATCCGTTTTTTGCGCAGTTTGAAACTGCCGACTTGGAGGATGACCGACATCGCCTCCATCACGAACACGCCGCCGATGATGATCAGCAAGAGCTCCTGCTTGGTGCAAATCGCCGTCGTGCCGAGCGCACCGCCGATGGCGAGCGAGCCAGTGTCGCCCATGAAAACCTTGGCCGGGTGGCAGTTGAACCATAGAAACCCGAAACTCGCTCCCACCAGTGCCATCAGAAAAATCGCCAGCTCGCCGATGTAGCGGTTGTGAGGAATCACCAGATACTCGGTGGCCATGTAGTAATGACCGGCGAGGTAAGCGAGAAACGCGTAAGACAGCGCCACACTGATGGTGGTGCCCGTCGCCAAGCCATCGAGGCCGTCAGTTAGGTTGACCGCATTTGAGCAGCCGACGATGACCAGCGCGAAGAACGGGATGATCAACCACCACGGCAGATCGACGATGGAGACCTTAAACAACGGGAAGCAAATCGCGCCGATCCCGATCGGGTTCTGGCCGAGGCGATAGCCTGCTAGACCATCCGAAATCTGTTGAGGCGTGGCGCCGAAGCCGGAGATCTCCTTTTTAAAAACCAAGAAGCAGGCGGCGACCAGCGCGATGACTAACTGCCAGCCGAGCTTCTTGCGGCTGCTGATGCCGTCGGACTTTTTTTCCTTCACCTTCTTGTAGTCGTCGCAAAATCCTAACAACCCGCAGGCGGCCATGGTGCAGGCGCAGACGGCGATGAATGGATTGAGCGGGCGGGCGAAGACGAGCGTGGAAATCAACACTGAGCCGATGATGAGCACGCCGCCCATGGTGGGCGTGCCGATTTTCCCGCCGTGGAGTT
>JAYVEJ010000419.1:0-4544 GCA_043748885.1 Luteolibacter sp.
CGACGGTGCTGCTAGAAACACGGACAGCACTTACGCCGCCGGACTCAATGCTTCGTGGGAGGTGGATCTTTTCGGCAAACGCCGCAGTTCGGTGGCAGCCGCAACGGCGCAGTTAGGTGCCACTGAGGAAAATTTCCACTCCGTCCAAGCCGCCCTCGCCTCGGAGATTGCCATGGCTTACACCAACTTGCGGGTCGATCAAGCGAGCCTCGAAGTGCTTCGCCGCACGATCAAGACCCGCGTGGAAACCAACCAGCTTGCCAGTTGGCGCACCCAGTCCGGCGAGGCGGATTCGCTCGATTCCAGCCAAGCACTTACCAGCCTCGAACAAGCGCGCGCCGCCGTCCCCGCGCTGCTGCAAGCCATCGGCCAAAACCAAAATCTGCTAGCCCTGCTGGCGGGCAAGACCCCCGGCAGCCTCGACGCTCTGCTGGCCTCGGGAAAACAAACGATTCCCAATCCCGCACGCAGCCTCGCCGTCGGCATTCCCGCCGATACGCTGCGCCAGCGCCCTGACGTTAGAGTGGCTGGCTACCAGCTCCTCGCCGCCGCTGCCAGCACCCGCGCCGCCGATGCTGAGCGCTATCCCTCGTTCAACCTTTCCGGCTCCCTCGGCCTTAACTCACTGAGCACGGGCAAACTTTTCAACCCGGAAACCACCGCCGCCGGGTTTGCCGCCGGGATCACCAGCCCAATCTTCGACGCCGGTCGCATCCGCTCTAACATCGAGGCTCAAAGTGCTGCCGAGGAGCAAGCTTATCAGACTTATCGCGCCACCGTTCTAACCGCCTTGTCCGAGGTGGAGGATTCGCTCATCGCCTGCCGCCGCACCAGCGAGCGCTTGGCGATCCTAGAAAAAGCCACCGTCTCCGCCCGCGAGGCCGCGCTGCTCGCCCAGCAGCGCTATCAGGCAGGCATCACCGATATTCTAACCGTCCTCGATTCTCAGCGCACGCTGCTCGGCCTGGAAGACAGTCTTTTCAACGTCCGCGCCAGCCGCACCATCGCTTACATCCAGCTCTACAAAGCCCTCGGTGGCGGCTGGTCGTGAGTCCGTTTCTCTCCATCTATTCTCTTCAATGACCGCACCCGATTCATCACAAGATCTTGCCACCATCGTCGCCAGCGGAGCCTCGCGGCCAGTTAGAAAATGGATTTTTATCACCCTCGCCGTCGCCCTGCTCGGCGTGACCGCCTGGTATTTTTGGGGACGCAACAAGAATGGCGAGCAGACGGCGGACTATCAGACGGAGGAGTCCAAGATCGGCCGCATCGCCCTCATCGTCACCGCTGCGGGGAACCTCGCTCCGACTAACCAAATCATCGTCGGCAGCGAACTCTCCGGCACCGCCAAGGAAGTGCTGGTGGACACCAATGATCCCGTAAAAAAAGGCCAGACCCTCGCCAAGCTCGACACCTCCAAGCTCGACCAGCAAACCGAGCGCAGCCGCGCCGCCCTGCTCGCCGCCAAGGCCAGAGTCAGCCAAGTCGAGGCCACTCTAGCAGAGAGCAAGGCATCGCTTGCCCGCCAAGAAGAACTCCTTGAAATCAGCGGCGGGAAAACTCCCTCCCGCGCCGCCATGGACACCTCGCGAGCCACCCAAGCCCGCGCCCTAGCAGATCTGGGCAGCGCCCAAGCCGCCGTCACCGGTGCCGAGGCAGACGTCCGTGCCTTCGAAAGCGACCTCGCGAAAACCATCATCCGCTCACCGGTCGATGGCATCGTCCTCGCGCGTTCCATCGAAGTCGGCCAGACCGTCGCCGCTTCGTTTACCGCGCCCACGCTTTTTACCATCGCCGAGGATTTGAAAAAAATGGAGCTGCTAGTGAATGTTTCCGAGGCCGACATCGGGCGCATCGAAGTCGGCCAGACTGCGACCTTCAGCGTCGATGCGTGGCCGGGCCGCAGCTACACCGCCAAGGTTAAAAAGGTGGCGTTCGGAGCGGTGGGAACGGGCACCGCCGCCAAGGAAGGAGCCTCGTCTAACAGCGCCGTGGTCACTTACAGCACTGAGTTAGAAGTGGCGAACGAGGATCTCTCGCTGCGCCCAGGGATGACCGCCACGGTGGACATCGCCATCGTGGACAAGCGGGACATCCTCGTCGTTCCGAATTCCACACTGCGGTTTGATCCCGTCGTCGCCGCCGCCATCGGCAAGCCGGATGCCACCAAGCGCACCCTCGTCCAGAGTCTTTCCCCCGGCGGCGGCAGGCGCTGGCGCGGCACTCCACCGCCCAAAGCGGGTTCGTCGGATTCCGCGCCCAAGGTCTGGACACTCAAAAATGGTGAGCCTTTGGAAATCAAAGTCACTCCCGGCATCACCGACGGTCGGGTGACCGAAATCACCGGCAATGCGCTGGCTGTAGGCACTCCCCTCATCATCAGCATCAAACCACCGAAGACCGAATGAACGCGGAAAAGCTCATCCAGCTCCAAGGTCTAACCAAGCGCTACGGCACTGGCGACGCCGCATTCCTCGCCCTGCGCGGCGTGGATCTAACCATTGACCGCGGCGAGTTCGTCGCCGTCATGGGTCCGAGTGGCTCGGGGAAGTCCACCCTCATGAATTTGTTAGGTTGCCTCGATACCCCCACCGCTGGCTCTTACCGTTTCAAGGGAATCGAGGTGGAGCACCTCAACAAAGACCAGCGCTCGCTGCTCCGCCGCCACGCGCTGGGGTTTATTTTCCAAGGCTTCAACCTGCTCGCCCGCACCTCGGCCCTTGAAAATGTGGAACTCCCACTGCTCTATCGCGGCTACTCGAGGAAACAACGCCACGCGATGGCCCGTGAGGCGCTGGCGCAAGTCAGCTTGTCCGATAAAGAACGCAACACCCCAGCCGAGCTTTCCGGTGGCCAGCAGCAGCGCGTCGCGATTGCCCGCGCCATCGTCACCCAGCCGGACACCCTTTTCGCAGACGAACCCACCGGCAACCTCGATTCGACAACCACCCTCGAGATCATGGAACTCCTCCGCAGGCTCAACTCAGACCGCGGCATTTCCATCATCATGGTCACTCACGAAACGGAAGTCGCCGCCTGCGCCCGCCGCATCATCCACGTCCGCGATGGGCTGATCGCGAGCGATCAAAGACACAAGCCGTAAGACGGTAAGACTCAAGAAACAGAAATCGCGCCCACTCTCTGATGTCTTCCAGTCTTAAGTCTCCTCCACCATGATCTTCAATGCCCTGCTCATCGCCATTCGGGAAATCCGGCGAAATCTAACTCGCTCGTTCCTCACGGTGATCGGGATCGTTATCGGTGTCGCTGCCGTCATCACCATGGTCACCCTCGGTCGTGGTGCGACTGAGACCGTGAAACAACAGATTTCAAAGATGGGGAACAATCTGCTAGTCCTCCGTCCCGGCCAGGGCAGGGGCGGCGGCGGTGCGCCGCAATTCAGCCTCCAAGATGTCGATGCCATCCGCAATCAGATTCCCGGCATCGCCGCGGTCGCACCCTTCGTTTCCAGCAACGCGACGATGGTCTATCAGGAAAAAAGCAGCAGCTTCGACGTCCAAGGCACCACGCCTAACTATTTCACCATCGCGAACTGGACCGTCGCCACCGGGCGGTTTTTTACGGAGACGGAGGTGGCCGAGTCCGCCCCCGTCTGCGTCATCGGGGAAAGCATTCGCAAGGAACTCTTCGGCGAAGGGGTGGACCCCGTCGGCAGCAAGATCCGGGTGAAAAGCATGACGCTCGAAGTCATCGGCGTCACGGGCGTGAAAGGGCAAGGCGGCTTCGGCGACGATCTAGATGACAACCTAATCACTCCCTACACCACCATCATCCACCGTCTATCAGGCCGCCACGGCGGCAGGAATTTCAACCAAATCATGATCTCCGGCGACAAGGGCTACCCCGGTGCTAACATCGTCGCAGATGTCAGTGCGCTGATGCGCGAGCGCCGCAAGATCACCGCCAACGAGGAGGATAATTTCAACGTCTTCGACTCACTGCAGCTTGCCGAAGTCATCAGCTCCAGCACCAAGGTCATGACCTCGCTGCTAGGCGCAGTGGCCGGAGTCAGCCTGCTCGTCGGCGGCATCGGGATTATGAATATCATGTTAGTTTCCGTCACCGAGCGCACTCGCGAGATCGGCATCCGCCTGGCCATCGGCGCCCGCGCCCGCGAGGTCTTGCTGCAGTTCTTGGTGGAAGCGGTCACGCTGTCCTGCATCGGCGGAGTCACCGGCATCGCCCTTGCATACGGGCTTTGCACCACCCTGGCCAAAGTTGTCGGTGCGCCCTTCCTATTTGATCCCAAGATTAACATCATCGCCTTCGTCTTCTCCGCCGCCATTGGGATCATCTTCGGTTTCATGCCCGCCCGCCGCGCCGCCGGACTCGATCCCATCGACGCGCTCAGGCATGAGTGAGTTGATGGTGGATAGTTGATGGTTGGTCGAAAGAAACTCTCCCTCTCCATCTTCCCATCAACAATCAACTATCCACCATCAACTCTCTGTCCCATGCGCCTGCTCATCATCGAAGACGCCCCGCTTCTGCTCCGCAGCCTAACGGCTGGCTTGCGCGAG
>JAYVEJ010000420.1:0-1645 GCA_043748885.1 Luteolibacter sp.
TCGGCTAACAGCCGAATGGTCAGTGCGCGGTCCGCCGCAGAAATTCCGGTGCTGATGCCGTGAGCGGCATCGACGCTCACGGTGAAGGCGGTCTTGTGGCCCTCGCGGTTGCGGCGGGTCATTTGCGGCAGCTCTAACTGCTCGGCGCGTTCGGCGGTGAGCGGCGCACAGATCAAGCCGCGGGCGTGGACGGCCATGAAGTTGACCATTTCCGGCGTGCAGAGTGCCGCCGCACCGGCGAGGTCGGCCTCATTTTCGCGGGACGGATCGTCCGCGATGATGACCAGACGACCGGCGGCGAATTCTGCGATGATTTCCGGGATGAGGCTGAAAACAAGAGGCGATTCTAACATGGGTGCGAGGGAAAATTCAATTGAGAGTCGGGTCGTCTGGAGCCTCGGCCAAAATGCGGTGGAGCGGTGAGAGGTGACGCAGTAGCTCAGCCCACAAGCTGCGGTCGTGCTCTTGCCCTAACAAATCGGCCTGCGGACGGGCGGCGATCCACGAGCTCCGCCGCAGTTCACCTTCTAACTGCCCGGCGGTCCAGCCCGAGTAGCCGACGAAGGCTCGCACGATCCGCCCCGGCCGCCGGGCATGGGTCACGGCATCCTCGGCGGAAATCCGGATCGCCCAGCGCAGGCCTTGTTTCTTGCTCCACCAGAACGACGAAAACGTGAGCTGGTCCTGAGAAACTGGCCCGCCGTTATGGACGGGAAGCTGCCGCAGCGGCGCGAAATCGTCGCCATTTAGGAAATCGCCGACCGTTTTTCCCGTCGGCTGATTGAGGATCAACCCGAACGCCCCCTCATCCGCCTTGTGCTCCGCGAGCAGGATCACCGAGCGGTGAAACGTGCCATCGCGCAACGACGGATCCGCCAGCAGCAACTTGCCTTGAAGCTGGATGGGAAGATCGAAGCTGGATGAATCATCGGCCACGGCGGAACCGTAATGCCCGCTCCGGCATTCGCCAATCGCGGAGTGTGGGAGATTTCCAAGGAGGGGCGATCACCGAATCGCCCCGAAAGGAGGGCGGACATTTTTGTCCGCTTGGAGGATGTGAAGAGCTTCGCGCATCCTCTTTCACCCCGCATCGGCAATTGGACAAAAATGTCCACTCTCCCTGTTGTGACCACCGTTTCAGGCACTCCCGCTTACCCGTGCCGGTGATAGCATTTTCCCATCGCGGTCGTAGGCTGCCGCTCGCCGATGATCCGCCTGTTCTGTTTATTTTTGCCCTTTTTATTGCGTTCACGAATGCGGAAGAGCGCGTGGAATTCAATCGCGAGATCCGGCCCATCCTCACCAAGCACTGCACCGCCTGCCACGGCGGCGTGAAGGAAGCAGGCGAAATTTCCTTCATCTATCGAGAAAAAGCGCTCGCTCCCGGCAAGTCGGGAAAAATTCCCATCGTCCCCGGCATGACCGAGCGTGTTGCCCGCGAGACCCGCATCTTCGCCCGTGGCAATCGCCTGTCCAAGGAGGCCGTGGTAACGCCCGGCGCGCCGCAATTGTTAGCTACTATACTGCCGCGCATCAGGATTTTTGTAAACGTAGCTGGAGCGTCTCGCCAGTTGTGTTCGGCATCGCATCTGCTTCATTTTCGAAACGCTTTGTGACAAAAACGTCACTTGTACTTTTCGGTCTG
>JAYVEJ010000421.1:0-1643 GCA_043748885.1 Luteolibacter sp.
TGGCCCGCGCGGTGGGCGACGCGTCGGCTCCCGGCTACAATCCGGTGTTTGAAATGCGCTTCGCCCTGCAAAACCACCCGGTGCCGGACGTGGAAGTGCCGGGTCTTTCCCTCAAGCTGCGGATGCGCTCCACTGGTACCGCCCGCTTCGATCTCGCCTGCGAGGTCAATGAGGAAGGCGATGCGCTGGAAGTCGCTTGGTTGTTCCGCCGGGATCTTTTCCCGCTCGCGGAAATTGAGAACCTCGGACGTCTCTATCTGTCTGCTCTGGAGGGCGTGTGTCGCTCGCCGGAAATTCTAACATCCACCCTGATGACCGCCTTGTGATGATCGCTCGAACCACCGAATCTCCAGACGCGCCTCACTGGGTGAGCCGCGAAGCATTTCAAATCGTGATCATCCTGGCTCTGCTCGCCGAGATCGCGATGATCGGGGTCTTGCGGAGTGGCGCCTCGCTATGGTTTGCGCTGCCGTTAGTGTTAGTCATCAGCCACCTCATGCACGGCGCGGCGGTGGGATTTCATGAGGCATCGCACGGTCTGCTGCGGCGGAATCGGCGCTTCAATGAGTTCGACGGCGTGCTCATCGGGCTGCTGAGTTTCATGAGCTTCAGTCTCTATCGGGCGGCGCATCAGTCGCATCATGCGCACTTCGCCACCGAGCGCGACGAGGAGTTGTGGCCGTTCGTGCTAACGACCACGCCGCGCTGGGCACGGATTCTAGCGGCGGTGCTCGAGCTCACCTGCGGCCTGGTTTTTACGCCCTTTCTATTTCTCCGCACCTTCCTCCGCAAGGGTTCGCCGATCCGCAGCAAGAAGGTCCGCCGCCGCATCTGGCAGGAACTCGCGCTGATGCTCGTGGTCTGGCTCGGGATCATCGCGGCGGTCGGGTTTTTCCAAGTGTGGACCTATTTCCTGTGGATGTATCTGCTGCCCACCTTCATCGCGGGAAACCTCCAAAGCTGGCGGAAATACATTGAGCACGTCGGTCTAACTGGCAGCACGGTCAACAGCGCGACGCGTAGCATCGTGGCCCGCGGGTGGCCGGGCCGCTTGTTTGCCTTCACGCTGCTGCACGAGCCGTTTCATGGCCTGCACCACTTGCACGTCGGGCTGCCGCACGCTGAGTTGCCACGGCTCGCGCCAGAGTTAGAGCCGAAGCATCCAGACGAAATCCAGCCGTTTCCCAGTTACAGCCACGCCTTGTTGCACCTGCTCCGCAGCCTTGCCGATCCGCGGGTGGGTGCGCAGTGGCAGCGGTCGTCCAGCCCGTCATGATGCGAGCGCTAACAGTCGCGCTGGCCTTGGTGTTAGGCGCAGCACTCCCGGCTTGCCATGGCATCCTGCCGAGCGCGGCGCGACCCATTGAGGTCATCCCAAGCCCGCCCGATCTGGTACAAGCCCGCCAAGCATGGCGGGTGATGCAGCGGGAAGCGCCCGGCTCGTTAGAAGCACGCAATGCCACGGCGATCTACAATCAGGCAGTCGTCGCGGTGGTGAAATTGCTCCGCAAAAATGAAGGCACCGCTGCGTGGAGCAAGAGCATCCGCTTGCAGCCGGGCCGCGTCGCCGTGGATGCCCGCGGCTCGCAGCGGACCTTCGCGCTGGCGGATTTCTCGCAATGCGAACTCGCCGCCGAGGTGAT
>JAYVEJ010000422.1:0-4535 GCA_043748885.1 Luteolibacter sp.
CTCGCGAAAACCCATCCCTCGCGCTTTCTCGAAGCGCCGACTGACGGGCGGCCCATCGCGCCGGACTATCCCCTGCCCTGCGTGGATCACAAAACCGAACGCGAGCGCACCTTGGCGATCTTCAAGCGCCACCGCGAATCCAGCCGCTAACTTATTTTTCCGCCTGCTTCAGCAAGCGCGCGGCCAACTCCTTGAGATCCTCCACCGGGATCGCGAAACTCTCCGCACGATTCGCGCGGGCGATGTTCATGCCGATGCAGCGCCCGTCTAGATCGAGCAACGGCCCGCCCTCCACCGACCTGCTGCCGAGGATGTCATGCTGCATCACTCGCGGAAATCCGCTGCGGTGAGGTGAAAATTCCCCGCTCATTTGATCGTTGCGGTTCATCTGGTCGGTGAACATTTCTCCGCGCGCCGCCAATCTAACTTCCACAGTGGTTTCCACGTCGTTCCGGCGGTAAGTCACCTTCACCGCGCTGCCAGCCTTGCGGTCTTTGAGAATTTCCCCGATCTCCTCGATCTTCTTCACCTTCTTGCCTTCGATCAATAAAATCACATCGCCCTTTTGCAATCCTGCTTCCTTCGCGCCGCTCTTTTCGTTCACCGCATCCAGTTCCAATGCTTTCGATTTTGGATTCAGGATCACTCCCAACGCCGCCCCGCCGGACGCGGGAATCTCGCGGATCTTTGCGCTCACAATCCCGGCTAACAACCGCCGCGCGGTGCGAGTCGTGGCCCCGTTCGCCACCACCCATGTCCCCTGCGGCACCGCGCTCGTCGGTGCATAAACGACTGGCACCAAGCCCGTCGCCTCGATTTTTAGAAGCGCGACATCCCACGTCGGGTCCACCATCAGCACCTTCGCTGCGGGGTAGTTTGTTTTGTCCACCGTCACCGTTAGGTCGGCCACGTCGCGCACTTCGCTGGCCTTCGTTAGAATGTGCCCCTCGGTGGAAATCACCACGCCGTAGGCCACTTCCTTGCGACCTGATAGGATCACCGCGCTCGACGTTTGCAGGACTTGGCGCTGAGTTTCGAACGCCGCCACCACCGCTGTCCCCGTCGTCCGGAAGGCGGAGTCCAAGCTTTGCTGCCCGGCTGCGGGGAGCAACAGCGCGGCCGATGCGATTGATAGAATCCAGTTAGCGTGCACCGAGTTCGAGGGTGAAGGTTTTCGGCTTGCCGTCGCATTCGGTGTCGAGCGTGACCTCGTCACCTGCCGACAGCTCTTTGAGTAGTTCCTGCATTTGCTCACGTTTTTCTAAAGCCACGCCGTTGAGTTTGAGTAAAGCATCACCCGCCTTGATTCCCGCCTCTTCGGCCGGGCTTTTACTGCCCACCTTGGTCACCCGCAGGCCACCTTTCGGCCGCGCTTCGGTGGCCAAGCCGAGGAAGCCATTTCCCTTCTCCGGCAATTGCGCATACGGCCCCTCGCCGATGAACTCGCCCTTCAACATCCCGTCCCAGTTAGAGATATATTCCGTCATCGGCACATGCATGTTCACCTGCAACTGCTGGCCGACCCGCGAATGGATGCCCACCAGTTTTCCAGTTAGGTCAAACAACGGCCCGCCCGAATCGCCGCCGATCAACATGCAGTCGGATTGAAACGTCGAGCCAGCGATCCGCACCAAGCGCCCCAGCCGCACCACCGATCCGCGCTCCTTGTCGAAGCCGCCCGAGTGGCCCAGCGCGAACACCCAGTCACCCAGCCGCGTCGTTTCCGTCTTATCCATTTCCACAAACGGATAGCTGCCCTTCTCGGTGATTCGCAGCATCGCCGCGTCTTTGTCCGCCACTAGGCCGAGCGTCTCCGCCTTCAGCCGGGTGCCGTCTTCGAGGATCACCGTGACCTTTTTCTTTACCCCCGTCGCGACGTGCGCCGCCGTTAGAATAAGTCCGTCGGGCGAAACGATCACCCCGCTGCCCGAGCCTTCCTTGATCTCGATGCACACCGTCGCCGCCCGCGCCTTCGGCAGCGCCTCGGCCACCGCGTTCTGAAGAGTTTCCAAATCCTTCCTGCTAGCCGGGGCTTTCAGATCATTCACATACGGGCGTGGCACTTCGGCTATGGCGCTCCATGGCAGCAGTGCCAGCAGTGTGAAAACAATTGAAAACTTCATGACGTTGGTTGAGCGACACGCTAGCGACGCCCTGTCTAGCCCGCAACTCATGGGTGCGCCACCCGGCGAAATAGTCCCAGCCATTCCCGCTCCTCGCGGCCAGGAAATGCGCCGTGCGGCACCCAGCCGTCCACCCGCTCGAACCACGGATGAAACCACGCGTCCAGCTCCACCACCGTCACCCCGAACGGCGGCCCGCACGCCTCCTCGCCCGGATCATACGGATTCAGGAAAAACACCCCAGCCAACAGCCCACCTACCGGCAAACATGCCGCCACCGCCTCCGCATAGCGACCTCTATCCGCCGGATCGATCGCACAAAAACAGGTGTGCTCCCACACCGCAGAAAACTCCCGCCCGTCCCGCCATGCGGGGTCTAGGAAATCTCCCAGTTCGTAGCTTTCCTCTCCCGTTTTTGGAAACGCCCGCGCCCGCTTCACTGCCGATTGCGCCATGTCCAACCCCACCACCGGAATCCCTAACACCCCGAGCGCCCTCACATCGTGCCCCAGCCCGCACCCCGGAACTAACAGCGGTCCGCTGCCCCAATCCACAGCCTGCTTTTTCTCCAACAGCTCCATCAACGCCGGCGCAGCTTGGCCTTTTTCCCAAGGCATGTCGCCCGACTGATAGCGGGTTTCCCAATCGGTCATGGCCGATTCGTCGCCCGAAATCGCAGCCAGCGCAAGCCTTCAGGAAAATCAGCCATTTGAAACGGTACGTCGGAGCACCCGAGTTGCCCACTGGCATCACAACCATGCGCGCGACGCCGGAAACTACGCGAACATTTCCACGCGGAAGGACCTCGCGTTTGGCACCTACCGCTGCCCTGATCACGAACCGGAGGCTTTTGGAATCCATGAAGAAATCTCACGCAGCTACCTTGGACAAATGCAGCATCCGTTCTGTCGGCGGGCGAGAAAGTGATCGCTCGGATTGAGTTAAGCCGGAGTGCAAGCGTCCGCCCGCCCTCATTTCTCCTCGCCGTCATCGAAATCCTCCTCCCCTTCCGGGTCGTGAGGCAGTATGAAGTGAAACCCTTGCGGCCCCAATTGCTTGGTGAGAGTTCTCAGGATCGCGTTGCGTTTGGCCTCCCCGTCATAAGGCCCGGCGATATACAGCGGCTTGCCATCGCTTCCAAAAACGAATGTCTCGGAACAATCCTTTGGATTGATGCCACCCATGACCTTCGCTCCTTGCTTGAAGTCCGGATGCGGTGAGAAACCCAAGCGACGGGCGTATTCCACAGCGCCTTCCACCAGTTTTCGGCCCCACGCGCCGGAGTGCTCGACGGGCAGAGAACCGCAGGAACGAATGAAAATGTCTTCCAAAAACTCCTGGAATTCAGCCGCAGAGAATTGACGGAAAAACGCGTCTTTCACCCCCAGGCAATACACGTCCATCAGGAATACCCCGGCCTCGACCCGACCGTCTGATTTATAGCGGGCAATCGCCAAGTGGCCTTTGCCTATTTCAAACAGATTGTGCGCACAGAATGTTTTTGGAGGCGGATTCATGGGCGCGGACTCCAGCGGATTTCGACTTCGATGGCTAGTCCGACTTGCGCCATCTTGTGCGCTTCGGGCGAAATAAATTTCGCGGTCCGTGAAGATGACCATCAAAGCGGCACTTCCATGCCTTCGGCTACGGCCAGCTTCTTCTGGTTCGCATCGAAGGTTAGAAACAGCGCCGCGCCGAGGTGAATGGCCGTGGCGACGTGCAAAATATCCGCCAGTCGGTGGCCGCCGGATTCCGTGTATTTCCCGCTCAGCACCTCCGCGATCCGGTGAACGTCCGCCCAATCTGGCGCGACCATTTCCAACACGCCGTCCGCGAGATCGGATTGCAGCGTCCTCAGCATCGCCATGCCTACGGTTTTGGAAAAACCTTTGGTCCTATCGTTTTCGAAAAGGCGGGCTTGAAGCCGAACAGACTGGCGGAACTCTAGCAGCAGGAAGCTGGAAACGGGCAGGACTCCGGGGAACTGGTCGTTGAAAACATCCGCCCGTCCCGAATTATCCTGTTCGCGATACATCGCGCAGAGGAAGGAAGTGTCGGGATAAACACTCATCCCAAGTCTCCCTCAAGTTCCGCTTCCCGCATCGCGCGGACTTCCTCATCAGTGAACACTCGATCTCCCCAAATTGCCTTCCGACGGGCTTCCCAATCCGGTTTTTGAAATCCAGTCTTGGCGACGGAAGATGTCGCAGAGAGAAACCCGATTGATTTCCCACGTTTTTCGATGCGGATTTCCTCCCCCTCGCCAAGCCACGCTTCGACTTTGGAAAAATTGTTTCTGAGATCTCGGACGGTCACGGTTTTCATGTGGACAGATTGTGTCCACATCGGAGTTTTGTCAATAAAGCGAAAAAGCCGGCCAGGTTTCCCTGTCCGGCTTCTTTGATTGATGGG
>JAYVEJ010000423.1:0-4531 GCA_043748885.1 Luteolibacter sp.
GTGATGCCTTCCGGCGGATACCATTTTTCGATGAGTTCGCGGCCACGGTTTTCGCGGAAGCCCACCAGCGGGACGCCGCTGCCATCCGCGCGATGGTGTTGCAGGCCGCTAACATTGAAGCGTCTAGCGGGTTCGAGGCGATCGAAATAGCCGGGAGCGAAAATACCGGGACCGCCGGGATGCCAGGTAACGTGATAGCCGGGCAGCGGCTCCGACGGGCCGCTGTTATGGTTTTTTCCCGATCCAATTCCCGAGGCTGCGGGTGGCGACCTCGTCGGTGGCACCGCCGAATGCCCGCGCGAGGTCCGGGCTAGCTACCCGCGGCCGGGGGGCTCTATCAGACAAGTGCGCCGGGGCGCAGGCGGCGGCCAGCAAGCAGAGTAACAGGACCGTTTTCACGATCCTATCAGGCGACGGTCAGGGTCACCGGGATGTTGCCGCGGGTGGCGTTGGAGTAGGGGCAAACGATGTGGGCTTGATCGACAAGCGACCGGACTTCGGCCGCATCCATGCCCGGGACATGAATGGTTAGCTCCACTTCGATGCCGAAACCTCCGCCGTCGTCGCGCGGACCGATGCCGACCTTGCCGGTGACCGTGGCGTCGGCGGGAATGTGGACTTTCGCCTTGCCGGCCACGAATTTCAACGCACCGAGGAAACAGGCCGAGTAGCCGCAGGCGAAGAGTTGTTCTGGGTTGGTGCCCGGTCCGCCGGATCCGCCCATTTCCTTGGGCGTGGAGAGCACGACTTCGAGCACGCCGTCGGCCGTCTTGGCGGAGCCTTCGCGGCCGCCGGTGGCGGTGGCTTGGGTGGTGTAGAGAATTTTCATGAGTGTTAGGGGATTGGGGGTGCGGATTGATATCGACTGTGTTTAGGATTTCACCAACCGGGAGAAATCGTCGCAAGGGTTGCACGGAACCCCGTGACTGCAAGTCTCCAGATTTTCCCTCCCTCCTAACCGATGACCCCGACTCGCATTTTCCTGATCCGCCATGGGGCGACGACGTTGAGCGCGGAAGACCGCTTCGCCGGAGCGACCGACGTGCCTCTATCCGATGAAGGCCGACAACAGGCGGGCCGTCTGGCCGAGCGGTTAGGCAATATTCCCGTCGCCGCAGTGTATGCCTCGCCGCTGGGGCGGACGATGGAAACAGCTAACATCCTCGCCGCGCCTCACCGGTTAGAAGTCCAGCAGCGCGACGGTTTGCGGGAAATTTCCCACGGTCATTGGGAACAACTCACGCGTCATGAGGTGGAGGAAAAGTTCCCGGCGGAGGCGGCAGCTTGGGAGGAAGATCCCTACACTTTTGCACCGACCGGCGGCGAAAGCGGGCTGGCGGTCACCGCCCGCGCGTTGCCCGCGCTGATTGAGATCGTGCGCCGCCATGAAGGCTGCCCGGTGATCGTGGTTTCCCACAAGGCGACGATCCGGTTGCTGCTGAGTTCGTTGTTAGGGTTCGATCCGCGGCGTTACCGCGACAACCTCGATCAGGATCCCGCCGCGCTTAATATCGTGGATTTCAAAGGGATTGTTAGGGCGCGGCTGATGTTATTCAACGACACCTCGCATTACTCCGAGGGCGGGCTGGCGTTGCCGAGGCCGACCGGTGCCTGCCTTTCGAAATGGTGGACCCACTCAACCTAACTCTATGAAAATCGCCATCGGCTCCGATCACGCGGGATTCCGCTACAAGCAGGAAATCATCGCGCACTTGCAATCCGCCGGCCACGAGGTCACCGACTTCGGGACGGATTCCGATGCGCCGGTTTCCTACGTGACTTACATCCGCCCGGTCGCGGTGGCGGTGGCGGCGGGGAAATACGAGCGCGGCATCGTGCTCGGTGGCTCGGGAAATGGCGAGGCGATGACCGCTAACCGCGTGCGCGGCATCCGTTGCGGACTCTGTTGGAATCTCGAATCCGCGCGGCTCACCCGCCTGCACAACGACGCGAATGTCCTTTCGCTCGGCGAGCGGATGATGGATCTGGCCACCGCGCTGGCGATCACGGACATTTTTCTAGCGACCGGTTTCGAAGGTGGCCGTCACCTAGAGCGGATCCGGCAGTTAGACGGTTAGGATTCACCAGCTTTGCGCCGCCAATTGCGGGCAGCCATGCCGTGGTAAAACAATCCTCCAATTCACGACGGCAGCGTGACCTGCAACACCACACTATTCTCGATGGCTGTTAGCGGTGCAGCACCGCGTGGCAGCAGGATGAATTGCCCCTTGCTGAAGCGCCGACCGTCACCCTCTAACTGCCCGGCCACCACCGAGATGATGGAAAAGCGGTCGTCGCGCGGGTTGGCGATTGTTTGGCCGACAGCGAGCGACTTCCGGTCGGTTTTGAAATAGCTGCAACTCGCTAGATTGTCACCGACAGGCAGGTCCATGCTCGGCTCGAAGTCTTGGAAGTCGATGCTGGCTAGCGATTCGCCGACGTGGAGTTCGCGCGGTTCGCCGTCGAGTCCGATGCGGTTCCAATCAAATACCCGGTAGGTGGTGTCCGAGTTCTGTTGGATTTCATGGATCAAAAAACCGGCACCGATAGCGTGCAGGCGACCGGAGGCGATGAAGATCGACTCCCCGGGTTCTGGCGTGATCGCATGGACGCGATCTGCCACCGTGCCGTCGGCGATGGAGCGCTCGAAATCGTCGCGAGTGACGCCGTTTTTCAGGCCGACGTAGAGTTTCGCCCCCGGCTCGCAATCGGCGATGTACCACATCTCAGTCTTGGGTTCGCCGCCGAGCACTTCCGCGAGATGGGCGGGCGGATGGACTTGGATCGAGAGGTCGTCACGGGAGTCGAGGATCTTAATCAGGATCGGGAAACGCGGGTGATTGAGGAATCCCTCGCCGAAAATTTCCTCGCGGTGGTTCGTCCAGAGGTCATGCAACGTGCTGCCGGTGAAGCTGCCACGATCCACCACCGACTGCGCGTTCTCTCGGTCCACGATTTCCCACGACTCGCCGAAGGGCTTGTGAGGATCGGGTAGATTCCGGTGATAGACCCGCTCGAGTTCGCGGCCACCCCAGACGCGTTCCATGTAGAGCGGGTGAAATGTGATCGGTGGCATGGCTGGAGCTGATAGGCGGATAATCCGTGTTTGGCAATTCCCGGAAAATCCCGCGTTTGACCTCGTAGCAGGTTAGGGCAAAGTTACCGGCGTTTTGGCGGACCTTGAAACTACACCCGAAGCCCCCGCAGTGCTTCCTCAGCGACGCCGTAAATTTCGGCGGTGGATCGTGCTCGCCGTGCTGGTGCTGGGCCTGATCTGGCTAAACGGCCCTGGCTTGCGCTGGCTCGCACCGCGCGTCGCCCGCCATTATTTGGAAAATCTTGGCCTGCGCGGGGATTTCAAAATCGAGGGCAATCTCACCGGCGGACTGTCGCTTTCCGACCTGCGGATCGAGAGCGACTCGACCCTCGCCACGCTGACCATCGACCGCGTGATCCCGGACTATCAATGGCGGGGCTTGGTCAAAGGGCGGTTAGAAGGTCTCACGGTGGACGGCATCCACGCGGATTTGCGGCTCGGTTTAAAAAAGGCTGACGTGGCCAAGCCGCCGTTAGATCTCAAGCAACTGGTGGCAACACTGCGCACCGTCCGGGGAACGATTCTCCCACTAGAAATCGAGCTTAAGAATGTCACCCTCGCCGCCACTCGCGATGACCTGCCGGTGCTGCGATTGGCCGCGAGCCGCATGAGCCACAAGACCGGCAGCGACGATCTAACGCTCGAACTCGGCGCCATCACCGATGCTACCGGCCGCGAGTGGTCGGCCCAGTTAGCGACGATCACTTGGGGTCCAGAAAATCTAGCAGTCACGCGGATCGATCCATTTCCCGGCGTGAGTGTGCGGGATTTAGCCATCGCACTTCCTGCCGGTGGCGAGCCGTCGTTAGATGCGCGGGTGGCCGTCGATGAGGCGGTGTTTGTGGTCAGCAGTGCCCCCGGATTTACCTCGGCCAAGGTCGATCTCCGCGAGGGCCATCTCCAGCTCGAGCAAACGGCGAAGTGCTTTGGCATCGAGATCCCGGCTGCCGCGAAGCTCACCTCGCTGGCCATCGAGTTAGAGCAAATTCTCCCGGACCCCACCGCTGCGACGGGGACTGCTAGATTGCTTCTGGAGAACCTCGCGTGGCAGGACTGGACCGCGCCCGAGGTGAGCATGGATGCGACTCTCACCCCAGATCGTTGCTCGCTCGTCGCGCGCGGAGTCATGCTCGGAACCGACGTTTCTTTGGATGCCAGCGCCCCCGTCACGCGCGGTGAAAATTCCTTCACCCTCGGCGACGCCCAAGGTCGCTTCGCCATCGAAAATGTGCCAAGTGCCCTGCGCGAACTCGCCGCTCGTTTCCCTGTGATAGATCCCGCAGCACCCGTCCCGCCATCCACGGTGGAGGGAAATTTCAACGTCGCCTTTGTGGCTAACAAGCCGCAGTCCGCCACCGCAGACGTGGATTTGAAAGCGAAGGATGTCACGCTCGCCTCGCCCATTTCGATCAAGGTCCGCTGGTCGCCCGACCA
>JAYVEJ010000424.1:0-1638 GCA_043748885.1 Luteolibacter sp.
AAGCGGCCGCTTCCTTCACACCACCGATGCAAGTGTCCGCAATCACGCACTCGACGGGCGTGCCGTCCGGGTAGCGCAGCTCAGCGGCGATCAACTCAGCGACAGCCTGCGCTTGCTGCATGGTGCGTTCCTCAAGCGACTCGCGGACGCCGCCAAGACGACCGTCAATCGTCGGACGAATGCCGATTCTTGGATAGGTTAAGTTTCTCATAGGAGCGGGTTCTAGTTGGATGGGTTGACGGAGATATGGCAGTTCTATCGAATTTGTCAGCTTGAATTTCCGGTGAAAAGGCCATGACGATTGTGAGAGTCAATGCAGATTATTGTCTTGATCCAAGGCGCTTTGCTTGGTTGATTTCACTATGTCGGAAGTGCCGTCACCCAGCTCTTTCATTTCACACGAGGTCGAGTCGTCGCGGTTGTTTTTTCTCGATCCAAGTGAAGATGAGAACTTCGCGGTCGTCTTCGGGGGCTTCGAGCGTTGCGTCGCGGACTATCAGATCGACCGCCGAAGCTTCCCTTGGTTTGTGCTAGAATTTGTAAGCCGTGGTGCGGGAAAAGTCCGCCTCGGCGAGAAAGAGTCCGAACTCATGCCTAGCAGTTTTTTCGTTTACGGCAAGTCGCTGCCCCACCGGATCACCAGCTCGCGGGATCAGCCGTTAGGGAAATACTTCGTCGGCTTCACGGGGTCAGGAGTCGAGGGATTTCTCGGGCGTTACGGGATGCAACCGGGAGTCGTCGCCCGCTGCCAGAATGGCGAACCGATCCGCCGCACCTTCGACACCCTGATCGACCGCGGCGTGCGGAAGACCCCGTTGGCACGACCGCTGTGCGACACCATCACCCGCCAGTTGCTGCTGATGTGTCGCGACGACGCCGCAGATCCCGGCAGCACCGATACGCCCGCCTTCGCCACCTATTCGCGGGCCAAGGACTTCATCGAACGCAACTTCTTCGATTTTACCTCGCTCGATGCCATCGCCAAAGCCTGCGGGGTGGATGCTCCTTACCTCTGTCGCCTGTTCGCCCGTTTCCATGACGAGAGTCCCTATCAGTTTCTAACACGGCTACGGATGGAGCACGCCTCGCGAATCTTGTTGGAGAGCGACGCCACCGTGAAATCCGTAGCCGCCGCGCTGGGCTTCAAGGATCCGTTCCACTTTTCCCGCGTTTTCAAATCCGTCCACCACGTCCCGCCCTCGCGCTTCCGGCAGTCCATGCACCCGCATTGGCCGTCTTGAGGGCGGCCAATGCTGTCCGATCACTCAACACCGCTTCACAGCCGTGATTTTCCAGAACCCAGCCTGTCGATCTGATAACGGGAGTGGACGTCTCGTCCGCTCTCTCCAGCTGGACCGCTAAATTTATTTCGCCTGGATCTCCAGTCACGATCCCTACGCTGGGAGCAGTAATGGTCCGGGTGTAGCTTGGGGGTGTGGAGACACAGGCCAGCCATTGAGTTCCGAAATCAAAGTTCTCGTGTGCCGACCTTGTGCATTCATGGGGAGGGCCACATCGACCTCACCGCCAAGGTAAGGTGAGGGCGGACACGGCGGAGTCTTAGAACCTGAGCATGTGTCGAAGTTTCAAGCGCGAGAACCGGGAGAGCCTAACAGCATCCAAAGAGGAGGAGGCAAC
>JAYVEJ010000425.1:0-4524 GCA_043748885.1 Luteolibacter sp.
GGGCGCGGGGATTCGAGATCCAACTTGGTCTCGTCGATCGCGCGGCGCTGGTCGGTGGTCTCGGTGTAATGGAATGAGCGCTCGAACTCCCACATCCAGCGCGAATCCGGCGGATGGGCGAAACCGACCTCGCCCTGCCGCTCGGCCTGCACGCGGAGAAGCTGCGCCGCGTAATCGAGAATGGATTTCTCCGCCGCCTTGCGGGCGGTCTTCCACGCGCTGCCGCCGAGCTTGTTGAGTTCCGGCGTTTTGCCGCCGAGGCCGACGTATTTCCCGACGAGATGCGCCTGCTCTAACGGCACGCCAAGCTGCACACCATCGCGGTATTCTAAAACTAACTCGTCACCTTCATCGCCCTGTTGGATGCCTTTAAAACGCCCGATTCCATATTCATAATGCACCACCAGATCGCCCTCTTCCATCTCGTCGATGGTGGCGCGAGCACGAGCGGCGCGGGCCTTTTCCATCAATGAACGGCGCGGCCCGCCGGGCGTGCGGTAGCGGCCAAACAACTCGGAGGATGAGAGCACCGCCAGTTTGGAAACCGGCACCGTGAAGCCCGCTAACAACTCGCCGCGAATCGGGATGAGTCCCAAGTCACGCTCCAGATCTTTTCCCGCGAGTTCGGCAAAGCGCTCTTCCTCGCCCTTGTTGCCGAACACCATGGCGATCTCCCAGCCGCCACGTTGCCAGTCGTTGAGCTGGCGGAAAAAGGTTTCCCGCCGCGTTTCCTCCAGCACGAAATCACCGGCCTCAAACGTCCCTAACGGACTGCCGAAACAGGCCAGGGTGAAATCTTCCTCGCTGTTAAACTCGGCGGCTCCTTCGAGGATCCGCACGTCGGGCTTTTCGATTTCCGCACCGAAGGAAATGATCAAGTCGGTTTTCCGCCGGTAGTCGGCGACAGTCGCTTCGGGCGACGGCTCTGCGAGAAGCAAGTCGGACTCTAGCAACTTGAGGGTCGATGCCTGCGAGTCGAGGTCGAACTCACGGAGCGATTCCAGCTCGGTATCGAAGAACTCCAGTCGCAAGGGTTTCGCCGCTTGCCAGGCGAACAGATCGAGAATCCCACCGCGCACCGCGAACTGGCCGCGACTGGTGACGGTGGGGACGCGTTCGTAACCGTGGTCGGTTAGGGATTTCGCGAGTTGGACTGGGTCGAGTGTCGTCCCCGGCTTGAGCGGCGTGCGGCTCGCCCGCAGCGCGGTGGGAGAGGGGGCTTTGCCGGAAAATGCATCGCTACCGCAAATCACCGCACAGCTTTCCGCGCGGGCAAGAATTTCTAACACCGAGAACCACTCGGCGGCGGACTCGGGATCGGCAATCGTGCCATCGCCCGTTTCCACCGGGCCGTCCGGCAGCACCAATCCTGTGACACCCCACAACTCCAACTCGGCAGCTAACCGTTCGCGATGGCGCGGCATGTCGGAGATCAGCCACAGCCGCGATTTTTTCCGGTCCTTGGCGGCGAGCGCAACCACCGCTGCTAGAAAAGCGTGCGATGCCTCAGCGGAATGATCGAGCACGACCTCTCGCTCACCCTTGGCTAACGGGGCTAGGCGCGCGGCGAAATTAGGCTGAGTCACGGCGCGCCGAAGCCAGCCGTGAGTGGAATCGTCCATGGGGGACACGCGGCTGGCTTAACGGTGATTTCCAATGCTCGCAAGTGGGATCGAAGAAACGAGCGGATCGCGAAGGGCATTGATTGGTCAGATTCCGAGTCGCTGTTGCTTCGATTCGATCTGACTGATGCTCTCCACGGACGGCAGATTCTCCGGCATGGTGCCGCCAAGTTCCTTGATGGTCTGGCGGACTTTCTCGCCCACTTCGCGATGGGTGGCGTTCGCGTTGGCTTTGCCAGTGATCTTTTCGCGGCGGAGTTTGTCCTCCGCTTGGGTGGCTCGGAACAGGTTGGCCGCGAGTTCCGTGCTGCCCATGTGGTCGAGGATTTGCTGGCTCTTTTTCAGGTTCTTGCGCTGATGGATGTCCTGTGCCCCGAGCCCTCCGTAGAGACCCTTGTATCCGTGGTTCTGGAAAATGGCGTAGTCGCGGGGTTCGATGACTCCCGCGTCTCGGGCGGCTTCGGCGAGCTGGGTGTTGTGCTGTCTGAGGTCCGCGCGGATGGCGAGGCGGCGTTGTTCTTCGGTTTCCTCGTCGTTGAGTTCCTGCCGCCGTGTTTGGATGGCGAAATAGGTTTGTCCCTGCGCGACGATTTCCTTGGCTGGGTCCGCGTTTTGAATGACGAGGTAGCAGGCGTAGCGGGAGAGCATCACGATTTTCAAAACTCGCCGAGCACCGCTGCCGATTTCGACCATTTGGTCGGTACCGACCAAATGGTCCTCCACCCGTTGTCCGCTGTTGATGCAGGCGGTGCGGGCTTTCTCGATGACGCTCTCAAAGTGGCGGTAATTTACATAGCCCAAGACCTTGGCCAGGTCGCGGCTTGACCACGATTCGCTGCCCGCCGGATTGGTTTGGCGGATGGATTCGAAGGGGGAGGTGCTGATTTCTTCGTTCATGGTGATGTTGGAAAATTCGACCGCGCATCCTGTTCATAAAGACACCTATTTGGCCAGAGGGAATTTCACTCCGCCAACCTATTACTATGGAGTCCGACACCAAAGCTTGCAGTCGCGCATTCGGGCGGGGCAGTGTCGGCGCGTGTCAGAGACGATGGAAAGTGCCCGCCGGTGGAGCGGTTATGTGTGCCCGGATTGCCGCTTTGTGTTCCGCGTGCCGCGGGATCACGACGGCAAAGGGATCGTTTGTCCGAGCTGCCGACGGCTCATGAGGATCCCGACGGCGGCGGATGCGCCGCCGCCTTTGTTAGCCCCTTTGCGCCGGATGGCGGCGGATGAACCTGCGACAGAAGGGGAACCCATGGTTTTAAAAAAGCGCCGCCGTGGCAAGAAAGCGGGCAGTGTGGAGAATCATTCGTGGGAGCAAAATTCGCATGGCTCTCACGGCGGACGGCGTGAAAAGCGCCAGATGCGGCTGATGTTAGTCGGCGGGGTGGCGTTGTTTTCCCTGATCGTCGGCGGAGTGGTTTTTTCGATGAATCGTGGGAAAAATGCGGTGGTGCGTTCGGTGGCTCCGGTGGCAATCCCGGCGTTGGCGGCGACGAGTCCGAAAGTAGTCGCACCGCTGCTTGAGCGTAGCGAGGCGGCACTGTTAGCTGCGAGTGAGCCGTTGGTGAAACGGTTTTTAGAAGCCACCACGGTGGACGATCTGTTGCCGTTAGTCCGCAATCCGCCGGTGGCGGAAGCCCGGATGCGGGCATTTTACACGGCAGGAAAAATCGAGGCTGCGGGGCTGTCACAGTTTAACTCAAGCGGCAGTGTTTCGATCCGGGAGAAATTCGTTTCGCTGTCCGTCTTGACGCGCGACCACGAGGAAAAGGCGCTGGCGCTGATAGAGACGCCGCAGGGTTTGAAGATCGACTGGGAAAGCTGGGTCGGCTGGTCGGACATTTCCTGGGAGAAATTCCTATCCAGCAAGCCGGTCACCGGCCACGTCTTCCGGGTCACCGTGTCGGCGGTGGAATACTATAACTTCGGATTCGCCAATGAGTCAAAATGGCGCTCCTACCGCCTGATCTCGCCCGATGGCGAGAACTCGCTCTACGGTTATGTCGAGAGGGGAACCGTGTTAGAGCAACGGATCCATCTTGATGCGGAAACCAAAAGTTTAGCTCTGATGTTGTCATTAAAATTTCCCGTAGGTGCCACCACTAACAGCCAAGTGCTGATCGAACGGCTGGTGGCAGATGGCTGGGTGGAAGAGGGAGACGCGCCATGATCCCAACGACTTACGACAAGGCCCAAGAGCTAAACCTCGATCCGTTAGTTTACGGAACCTTCGCCGAGATCGGCGCAGGTCAGGAAACGGCCAATTGTTTTTTCCGCGCGTCCGGCACGGCGGGACTCGTGGCGAAGACGATTTCCGCTTACGACATGACGATGAGCGACGCCATCTACGGCCAAGCGGATCGCTATGTCTCGGCCACCCGGCTGGCCTCAATGCTTGATCACGAATACGCGATCCTGCTAGAGCGGCTCGCTCCCAAGCGCGGCAAGGACACCACGTTTTTCTCGTTTTGTAACACGGTGCGCGCCCGCGGCTGGAAGGATGATGGCGAGTGCCACGGCTGGCTCGGCATCCGCTTCCAGATGAAACCCGGCGACGAGCCGTCAGATATCATTCTGCACGTTAGATTGCTAGACCCTCGCACGATCGACCAGATGGAGGCGCTTGGCACCATCGGCGTGAATCTCATCCACTCGGCATTTCGCCATCGCGGGCATTTGCAAAAATTTGTCGAGTCACTGCTAGATAACCTCGTCGCTGGGCGGGTCGAGGTGGATTTGTTGAAATTTACCGGCCATGGATACGGCTTTTTTGACAACCGACTGTGCGCCCTTCAGTTAGTCGAGAGCGGCTTAACCGACGCGACGATGTTCCTGCCTAACGGCGAAGTCGTCCAACCGGCGGAGGCGCTCTATCGGCACCCGGTGCTGCTGCTGC
>JAYVEJ010000426.1:0-1637 GCA_043748885.1 Luteolibacter sp.
GCGTTGACCTTTTCCTCCATGGCGGCGAGCTGCGCGGGCGTGACGGCGGCGCTGTTGAAATCGAAGCGCAGCCGGTTTTCATCGACGGAGGAACCTTGCTGCGCGGCGTCGGCGGAAACGACTTCGTGGAGCGCCCAGTGGAGCAAGTGGGTGGCGGTGTGGTGGGCTTCGATCGGGCGGCGGCGGGTGGTGTCTAACTGGAGGGTGACCTTGTCGCCGACGTTGACGGAAGCGGATGAAGGGATGATGTGGGCGCGGGCTTTGCCGATTTGTTGGGTGCCGGTGATTTCGATTTCGCTGCTGCTAGAAATGAAGGTGCCGGTGTCGCCAGCTTGGCCGCCCATCTCGGCGTAGAAGATGGTCTTGTCGGTGATGACGAAGAGTGCGTCTTCCTGTGGATGGATTTCGAGAATGGTGGCTTCGACGGTGTCATTCTCGAAGCCAGTGAACTCGGTGACGGCTTCGGTGGAGATGTCGAGGGCGCGGACGATGTTGGTTTTCTGTGCGGCGCGGGAGCGTTCTTGTTGCTGTTCCATCAGCTCTTCAAAACGAACCATATCAACATCGAAGCCGATTTCTTTAGCTAAGAGTTCCGTTAAGTCTATAGGGAACCCAAACGTATCATAGAGCTCAAAAGCGCTGTCTCCGCTGACTCGTGGTGTCGCATCAAGAGAATCTTTCCACACTCCTTGGAGAAATTTACGATATTCACCCTTCCACACATCAGACTGATCAGAATCGCGTCTTAAAAGGCAAAAACCATATTCTGCCAAATCACCGCCTTCATCTTGCCCGGTGATAGGAGAATATGTTGCAAAAGATATATTTTGTAATCGAGCAGAAGCAAGTAGTGCAGATGAACATGCTCTTCCGTAAAACAGCTTCAAGCCGCGATCCAGAGTCTGATTAAAACTCGCTTCTTCATTTTCAAGCGTCTGCCGGACGACATCCTGACGATTCTTCAGCTCCGGGAAAACACCGCCCATCTCGGCGACAAGCGTTTCCACGAGCGCACCGAAGAACGGTTTTTCTCCTGAGAAACCAAGCTGGCGGCCGTATCTCACGGCGCGACGCAGGATGCGGCGGAGGACGTAGTTGCGGCCGTTGTTGCCGGGCATGATGCCGTCGGCGATGGAGAAGCTGAGCGTCCGCAGGTGGTCGGCGATGACGCGGAAGGCGATGGCGGTTTTCATTTCCTCGGTGAAGAGGGAACGGTCGGCACCGAGTTCCGGATAGATATCGACGTAGGTTTTTCCGCTGAGTGCTTCGAGTTTGCGGAAGATCGGTTGGAAAACGTCGGTGGCGTAGTTGCTGGGCTTGATCGAGAAGTCGGTGAAGCCCTTAGTGTTCTGGATGATCGAGCAGGCGCGCTCGAAGCCCATGCCGGTATCGACGTGTTTGGCGGGGAGTTCGCGGAAGGTGCCGTCGGCCTCGGCGTTGTATTGGATGAAGACGAGGTTCCAGATCTCGATGCAGAGGTCGGAGTCGTTGTTGACGAGGTTGCGGCCGGTGACGGGATTTCCCTCGGGCGTGAGATCGACGTGGAGTTCGGAGCAGGGGCCGCAGGGGCCGGTTTCGCCCATCATCCAGAAGTTGTCTTTGACATTTCCGTGGACGATTTGGACGGCGGGATCACA
>JAYVEJ010000427.1:0-1636 GCA_043748885.1 Luteolibacter sp.
GGTGCCCTCCCCCGCGCCGCTGCCGCCGGTGGGCCGGGTGCTCGACGTGCAGGGCTGGCTGGAATTATTTCACGAGCCGGGCCGCCATCTGGTGCTGTGTGGGATGAACGACGGCAAGGTCCCGGCGCGCGGCGGCGGCGAGCCGTGGTTGAGCGAGGCCAGCCGCGACCTGCTCGGGCTGATCCGGGATGCCGACCGTGCGGCGCGGGATGCATTTCTCTATCAAGCGATGTTAGAAGCCCGTCGCGACGGCGGGCGGGTGGACGTGATCTGCGGGAAATCTGGCGGCGGCGGTGAATCGTTGTTGCCATCCCGCTTGTTGTTAGCCGCTGCTAGAGACGAACTGCCGGGCCGGGTGAAAGCGCTTTTCAAAGAAGTCGAGCCACCGGAAGCGGGCCTGCGCTGGCACGCGGATTGGCAATGGACGCCACGAGTCGTCGCGCCACCGGTGCGGCTGAACGTGACCTCGCTCGGCGATTATCTAGCATGTCCATTCCGTTACTACCTGAAGCATGTGGTAAAAATGCAGGACTCGGAAGGGGGCCGCGCGGAGTGGAACGCCCGCGACTTTGGCACGGTGGCGCACGAGGTGTTAGAGCGCTGGGGCCGGGATACCGAGGCCCGCGAATTTGAAAAGAACGAGGCGATCCACGGCTGGCTCTCCGCTGAACTCGACCGGGTGGTTAGCGAGTGGTTCGGCAAGCGAGTGCCGTTGGCCGTGCGGATCCAGACGGAGGCGCTGCGCCAGCGATTCGCATGGTTTTCCCGAGTGCAGGCAAGCCACCGCGTGGAGGGCTGGCAGGTCGTCGATGTGGAACGCAAGGTGGAACTGCCGGTCGGCGAGGCGCAGATCGTCGCGAAGATTGATAGAATCGACCGCCACCGCGACACTGACCGGCTGCGGGTGATCGATTACAAGACCGGCAAGGTCGATGGCGTGGACAAGGCGCACCGGAAGAAACTCACGGCGGCGAGCACTCTGCCCGCGCATCTAACGATGGACTGCCCCGCCATCTATCCGGGTGAGGACAAAGGAAAATCCGCCGATTTCCTGTGGCACAATCTGCAACTCCCGCTCTACGCCGCCGCTCTCGTGAAACGTGGCGAAACCCTGCCGACGCCCTGTTATTTCACCCTCAGATCCACCGAGGCCGAGGTGGCCATCCACGAATGGCCCAGTTTCGAAATGGCCGATCTCGACGCCGCGCAAGCCTGCGCCGACTGGGTGGCAGGCCAAATCGCCGCCGGAGTCTTCTGGCCACCTGCCGAAAAAGTGACCTACGACGACTACGCAGTGCTCGCCGCCGGGCGGGCGTTTGAGGAGATGTTCCGCAAGTAGCGTTTTCCGGCCAATGCTTGCTATTGGGAGCTGGGCGATGCCGACGGCGGATCGGACGGCGACCAAAGCCTTCCGCGATGAGACCGGGGAGTCTCCCAGCAAGCGGTTAGGATGGAATCACAGTTGAAATAAGCCGCCTAGAATTCGTCATCCCGGCAGGGCTTCTACGCCCACGAGCGTGTTGAAACTCACCCGCTTCATGATGGCTAGAAACTCGATCATGTAGGATGTCTGCGCGGCTTCACGAGTCGTCGCGGCGTAGAGGTTCGCGAAAAGACCGCTTTTCCGGATCGGTCG
>JAYVEJ010000428.1:0-1636 GCA_043748885.1 Luteolibacter sp.
CCGGAAATCGGAGTCTGGCATGGCGATGTGCTGGTAGATGGAGCACTCACGAGTGGGAACATGTCTGAATTCCACTGTGGATGCAACCCGTCTTCCGGCGGACTTCGAGAAGCGATCAGAAGTGTAGCCGCATCAGCGGAAATTCATGGTTGAAAAATGGAAAATGAAGCTGGATCGGCCCCATTTAATCAATGGAATTCGCACGGCGTTGGGCCACAGTCGGATTGTGGCCCTGCTCGGGCCACGGCAGGCGGGCAAGACTTCGCTGGCTCGGATCATTGCTGCGGAGCAAGGCGGGAGTTTGTTCGATTTGGAAGATCCCACGGATGCCAGCCGCTTGAGCGCCTCCAAGCTGGCATTGGAAAACTTGACCGGCCTGGTCGTGCTGGACGAATTCCACCTCATGCCCGAGCTGGCACCCATTCTGCGGGCTTTGGCGGATCGCGAGCCATTGCCCGCCCGCTTCCTGATCCTGGGCAGTGCCTCGCCGGAACTCCTGAAAACCTCTTCTGAAACACTTGCTGGCCGCGTCGAGTTCATCGAAATCGGCGGCTTCACCGTGGATGAAACGGGCCCCGCCGCGCAGGCTCAACTCTGGCAACGAGGTGGATTTCCGCTTGCCCATCTGGCCGCAGACGATGCCGCCAGCTACCAGGGGCGGACTGATTTCATTCGCACTTTTTTAGGGCGCGACATCCGCCGATTCGGCGTGAACACGCCACCCGAGGCGCTGCGGCGGCTTTGGCAAATGCTCGCGCACTCTCATGGCGGCGTTTCAAATGGTTCGGAAATCAGCCGCTCTCTGGGTGAGTCGAACCAGACCGTGCGCCGCCACCTCGAGATTTTGACCCACGCATTCATGATCCGGCAGCTCCCTCCATGGTTCGAGAATCTGGGGAAACGACTGGTCCGCCATCCGAAGGTTTATGTTCGGGACAGCGGTCTGCTCCACGCCTTGTTAGGACTGACCACGCCCGCCGCTGTCGCTGGGCACCCGAAATGTGGAGCCTCATGGGAAGGCTTCTGCATCGAGCAGATCCTCCGCCGCAGCGATGCTCGGCAAGCTTGGTTCTGGGCAACCCACTCCGGCGCGGAACTCGATTTGCTGCTTCTCCGCAATGGTCGGAAGATCGGGTTCGAGTTCAAATACGGCGACGCCCCACGCACCACCAAGTCCATGCACAGCGCGGTGGAGAGCCTGCAATTGGAAAAACTAACAGTCATTCATCCGGGTGAGGCGTGCTACGAACTAACCGACAGAATTCAAGTCCGCTCGCTTGCGACGGCGTTGAAAGAGCTTGAGGCATCTTGAGCAGTCGCCACCTCGCAGCTCGCTTATTTCAGCTCGAACCGCAGGGGCACGACGACGTGGCCTTTTACCGCCACGCCTGCGGTGCGGGCAGGCTCGAACTTCCAGCGGCGGACTGCGGCGAGGGCGGCTTGGTCGAGGGCCGGGAAACCTGAACTGCGGGCGAGGCTGACTTTGGTCGGAAGGCCGGCGGTGCTCACTTCCACCTCGAGGGTGACGGTGCCCTCCTGCCGCGCCTGCTTGGCCGCAGTCGGATAGGCTGGTGCCGGATTGCTGCGGCCCCGGACTTTGCTGGTGCCGAGACCGGTGGTTTTCACCGGCGCTTTG
>JAYVEJ010000429.1:0-1636 GCA_043748885.1 Luteolibacter sp.
ATCCCGATCGACCGCATTACCGTGATTGGCAGCGACGGGAGAAAGATTGCAGCCTATCGTTTTGGCGATCCAACGAAGGCGAAAGTCCGGCGGTTTGACGGCCGGACGGGTCTGTCGAAGCAGATCAAGGACGCGTTGACATCAAAATACGGTTGCCGTTGTTTCATCTACTTGGAAGAGCTGCCAGAGGCAACGCTTCAAATTGACCATCGGGTGCCATTTGAAATAGCCGGGGAATCCGAGACGATGTTGCCAGATGAATTCATGTTACTTTGCGGTTCGGCAAATCGTGCGAAAAGTTGGTCATGCGAACATTGTGAGAATTGGAAAAGCCTCAAGGATCGGGAAATTTGCCTGAGCTGCTATTGGGCGTATCCAGAAAACCACACCCATATCGCGATGCAACAACTCCGGCGTTTGGATCTTCTTTGGAAGGGGGAAGAAACGGCCCAATACGAGCGGCTGAAATCGGAAGCTGCTGCCGCTGGGATTGCGATTCCTGACTATGTGAAGGATGTCTTGCGAAAGGTTCTATCAAGCGACGGTTGAACTGGGTCGCTTGATAATTTTGCAAATTTCCAGTGGACAATTTCCAAACTCCAAGTTACCGACCAGACTTCTTGACGAGGCATCCGCCTCTCAAAAACTTAGGCAGTGTAGCTCAGTGGTAGAGTAGGGGACTCATAAGCCCTTGGTCGGCAGTTCGAAACTGCCCACTGCCACCAAGTTTTTGGACCATCAGACGCTTCTAATTAAAGTTAGAAGAAAATCTCAAAATAGGGCTTGTCAGGTTGGGATCGGCTCCTAGAGTCGTCCCCCCCACAGCGAGGGCCGCTGACGATTGGATTCGAAGCGGCTCAAATTATAGGGAAAATTTATCGGGTCCAGCTCCGGAAAAAAGCTACTACAAGGTCGCCTTGTCGTCGCTCCGGTTTGTCCCCAGATCTCGGGAAAATCAGAACCACCGCAAGGAAATCATGCCGACTATCAATCAGCTCGTTCGCAAGGGACGCCTCACTCCGGCCGAAAAGTCGAAGTCACCCGCTCTTGTCAACTGCCCACAGCGCCGCGGAGTATGCCTTCAAGTCATGACTCGGACGCCCAAGAAGCCTAACTCGGCTCTCCGCAAAGTGGCCAAAGTGCGCCTCACTAACGGATTCGAAGTCATCGCCTACATCGGCGGTGAAGGCCACAACCTGCAAGAACACTCCATCGTCCTCGTTCGCGGCGGACGGGTGAAGGACCTTCCAGGTGTGCGCTACCACATCGTCCGTGGTTCACTCGATACCCTCGGTGTCGATAAGCGCCGTCAAAGCCGCTCCAAATATGGTGCGAAGCGTCCGAAACCCGGTGCCGTCGCCGCTCCTGCCAAAAAAGGCGGGAAGAAGTAATCTATATCTCTAACTAACACACCATCCCAACGCCATGCCACGCCGCAAGCGCATCTTTACTAAGCCAGACCGTCGCGATCCTCGCTACGACAGCGCTCTCGTTGGTCACCTAATTACCAAGGTGATGGAATCTGGAAAACGTTCGCTCGCTCAGCGCATCGTTTACGCCGCAATTGACCGCGCCAATGAAGGTGTCGATACAGTTGATCCTCTCGAAGTCATCACTCGTGCCGTGGAAAACACCA
>JAYVEJ010000430.1:0-11498 GCA_043748885.1 Luteolibacter sp.
CGGATATAACACAAATTTCGTCGGTTCGTTCGAATGCAACGACAACGACTATAATATTCTTTGGAGAAAAGCAGCACGGACGGCCTACCTTTGCATGAGAGATCATTTCTATGATTGCCCGGACCGCGAGCGAGTTGGATTCTGGGGCGATGGCACGCCGGAGTTAAATCAATGCTTCTATGTTTTCGACACCGCTTCCCATCGTTTGGCCAAGGATTTGGTGCGGCGGAAGCTGGAACCCAAGTTCTATCCCGGACAGCACCTAGAGTTTCTCGGCGATTATGGATTGTGGTTTTACTATCTGCAAACCGGTGATCTGGAATCCATGCGGGCGGTTTACGAGTCAACTAAGCAATTTCTCTTCGAGACCTATCAATTTGGCAATCCCCGGACATGGTTTGATTGGGGCAAGGAAGTGAAGGACACAGCGGTGATTGAAACCTGTTTCTACTACAACTGCCTCGGCACTCTGAAAAAAATGGCACTGGTGACCGGCCATGAATCCGATGTCTCAGCCATCGATCAAAAACTCGAAAGTATCAAGCAAACCTTCGACAAGCAATATTGGAAAGGTGGCTACTACATGTCATCGCAAGTGAAGGAACCGGACGACCGTGCGAATGCCATGGCCGTCAATTCCGGGCTTGCGGATCGCTCGAAGTGGCAGGCGATTTATGATAATGTTCTCACCAAGAAGACTTATGCGAGTTGCTTTTTCGACCGGTGGGTTTTCGAAGCACTCTGCACCATGGGCAAACAAGAGAGTGCCCTGCTGCGAATGCAGACGCGCTACAAAACCATGATCCCATGCAGTTTTACCACGCTATGGGAACATTATGATCGCTGGTGGGCTTCGCGCATTGATGCCTTCGACGACCAATCATCTCTGAATCACGGGTGGAATCCACCTGCAATCATTCTCTCTAAAATCATTGCCGGTGTCGCCCCGCTAGAGCCGGGTTGGCAGACTTATCAAGTTATGCCCAAGGAAGCATTTCTCACGGCAATCAAAGCCACCTTCCCCACGATTAAGGGCAATGTCACGGTGGATCTGAAAAAGTCAGCGTCTCAATATACACTAAATCTAACCTCCCCCGCCGCCACGACGGCCATCGTCGGAATCCCCAAAGGCTCATTTTCAAAACTCGAACGAATCGAAGTGAACCATATCATCATCTGGGACGGCTCTTTCCGCAACGACATGGCTGGTGTCAGTGGGAGTGGCGAGGATGACGACTATGTAAAGTTCAAGGCAGCACCCGGCATCTGGAGTTTTGTCGCCTTCGGCACGCTGCCGCTCGATTCGCCCAAAGCGCCGCCTGCGCTGCCGCCGAATGACAGCGCACTCGATAAGAAATCCTGGACCGCATCGGCCTCGGTGCCTGACGCAACATTTGTCTTCAGTAACAACAAGATCGACATCGATGGCTCCGCCGCTAATGCCATTGACGGCGACCACTGGACTGGCTGGCGCGACATGACAAAAACCCAATATCCGGGGCAGTGGTTTCAAGTGGATATGAAGACTCAACAAATTTTCGATAGAATCGAGGTGGACAATACGTGGGCGCAGTGGGATTCACCCAAGAACTATGAAGTCTTCGTTTCCAACGATGGCATGGAATGGGGACAACCCATCGCCGTCGGCACTGGGATGCCAGGGATCACCTCCATCAGCTTCCCGACCCAGACGGCCCAATACATCCGGATCACCCAGACCGGAACCGACTCCAAATACAATTGGTCAATCTATGAATTCGATGTTTTTCGAGCAAGTGATTAGATTGAAAGATTGCTTCGCGGCACGTCGTTATTGTCCAGAGCTTATCCAATTTCATGAAACCATCTAAAAGAATTCTGATCTACCTAGCCGTCATGGCCGTGATAACTGTCCGCGGAAACGCTGCGGAAAATCAAAAGAACCCGCCGCCGTTGCGCGGCTTCCAGGAAGTGGGCCAAGCTCAGGTCGAACTCAGCGGCGGCTTCTGGGGGCCCCGTCTGGAAACCGCACGCAAGGTCACTATTCCCCACGCTTTGGATGAACTTGAAAAGGACGGGCACGTCACCAACTTCGATAAGGCGGCCGGTAACTATGACGGTCCTTTGAGAGGGCATCACGCATTCGACTCGGATCTATACAAGGTGCTTGAAGGGGCTCTGATTGCCTTGCAACACAGCAGTGACCCGGCGCTTCGCAAGCGCGTGGATGGCATTATTGACCGCATCCTCGCTGCCCAACAAAAGGACGGTTTCCTGATCACTTGGTTCATCATCAACGGCCTCGACAAGCGCTGGGAGGATCTCCAGTTAGAGCATCAGATGTACAATGCTGGTCACTTCTTCGAAATGGCCGGGGAGCATCAACACCTGACTGGCGAGCCAAAGGTGATAGATGCCGCCAAGCGTTTCGCAGATCATATCGACGGAATCTTCGGTCCCAACAAACGTTATGATGTGGATGGCCATGAAGAAGTCGAGCTGGCACTGATCAAACTCTATCGAAACACCGGTGAGCGCCGCTATCTCGACCTTGCGAAATTTTTCCTAGATGAGCGTGGATATGCTCATGGCACCGAGCGCAAGCCTTTCGACCCGAAAAGCCAAGTTCCCCCTGAAAAACAGATCCCTCCCATCCCTCCTAGCGAGTTTTTCCATGCCTCACTCCGATACCGGAACGAACGGATGCAGGATCACAAGCCCTTGGCAGATCAATTCGAAGCGGTCGGTCACGCCGTGCGCGCTGGCTACGTCTATTCCGCGATGACAGACGCCGTCCGCTTCATGGAGGCACCCGCCTTTGCGGTGGCCTTGGACCACATCTGGAGCGATTTGGTGGAACATAAAATGTATATCACTGGCAACGTTGGAACGGAACAATATCACTACGAAGGTTTCGGTGATGCCTATAAACTCCCCAATGAGGCCGGTGCCGCTTACAATGAATCCTGCGCTGCCATCGCCCATGTCTTCTGGCAACAACGCATGAACCTGCTCAAGGGACAATCAAAGTATGCCGACGTGATGGAGCTAGCACTTTATAACGGCGTGCTCTCGGGAATCTCACTCTCCGGCGATCACTTTTATTACCAAAACCCGCTCTCCAGTGACGAAGGCGGCATGAGAAATTCCTGGATCGGCTTGTCTTGCTGCCCGACCAACCTTGCGCGGATTATCCCTCAAGTTGGTGGCTTGGTTTATGCCCAAAGCAAAAATCAAGTGCTCGTCAATTTGTATGCCGCAGGAGAAGCGAAACTAAAACTGGATGATGGCTCCACCCTCAAGCTGAGCCAGCAAACGGAGTATCCCTGGGAGGGCAAGGTCCGCCTAACCGTCAATCCAGCACAAGCGGCGGATTTCTCCCTCAATCTGCGGATTCCGGGATGGGCGATGGGACGACCGGTCCCAAGTGATTTATATAAATTCAGCGATGCAAAGGTTTCCCCTGTCGGTCTCACGATCAATGGCGAGAAGACCGAGGCTAAGCCCGGTGAGGATGGGTATGTGCATCTTCACCGGACTTGGAAGGCTGGTGACGTGGTTGAACTCAATTTGCCAATGCCAATCCAGCGTGTCTATGCGAACGAGAAAGTCGAAGCCGACCGAGGCAAAGTCACCTTGATGCGCGGTCCGTTAGTCTATTGCATCGAAGCCGCCGACCAACCGGGTGTAAATCTTGCTAACTTGGTGCTCCCGAAAAATGCGGAAATGACAGCTAAACATCGCGCCGACCTTTTGGGTGGAGTGACCATTCTCGAAGGTGACGCCCTAGCGGATCGCAAGACTCCACTTAAGATAACTGCCATTCCCTATTATGCCTGGCAGAACCGAACCAAAGGCGGAATGACTGTCTGGATTCAAGAAGCGGCGAAACCTTGAATCTCTCAAAAGATTCGTTATGAACGCCTCACGACTGTTTTCGAAACAACTACTAGTCACTTCCGCCACGGGTCTCTTGCTGGCTATCCTAATCCATACCGCATCAGCGGCGGATGAAGGCGTTACCAAGACATTGCGACAAGTGGGTAAAGGACCACTCAAGGTATTCATCCTCGCCGGCCAGTCCAACATGGATGGCCAGGCGGATATCAGAACCGTTGATTTCCTCGGTGAGGACAAAGACCCAGCACGCGCCGCGTTACTAAAGGCATTCAAGCCCGACGGCAAGAGTTATATGATGCGCGACGATGTATGGGTCGCCAATGAAGGCGTTCACGACAAGCTCCAACCGGGCTTCGGTGGACGTAAGAATTATGATGGGCTCGGTAGCAACATCGGACCGGAATACGCCTTTGGTTACTACATGGGCGAGGCATTGGACGAGCAGGTGTTGCTGATCAAATACGGACCGGGTGGACAGAGCTTGTGTATGAACTTCCGCCCGCCGAGCGCGGGCTTGCCGGAGGGTAAGAAGCCCGAAGACGTAGGAAATCAATACCGCGTTTTGACCCGCTATGTTCACGAAACCCTAGACAACCTGAAGACGAAGTTTCCCGGCTACAACGAGAAGGCGGGTTATGAAATTGCCGGTTTCGTTTGGTTTCAAGGATACAATGATCAGTTTGATGAAATCGGTCGCAAGGAATACGGCGCGAACTTGGTGCATTTGATTAAAGACCTTCGCAGCGAATTCAAAGCTCCTAACATGAAGACCGTGGTCGGCGTGATGGGTATCAACGGCGTGAATAACGAATTGGGGAAACAGAAAGAAGTGCGAGACGGCCAGCGCTTCATCAACACGGTTTCAGAGTTCAAAGGAAACGCGAAAGCCATCGAGAGCGCACCTCTTCTCCACCCGCAGATTGTCGCCATCAAAACGGCAGAATGGTTGAACAAAGAGCGCGATTTAAAAACCCATCCAGTCACCGTGGAAGAGCAAGCGATGCTCAATCGTGCCACTTCCAGCCAAGGCTATCACTACTACGGTGAAGGCAGATTTTTCGTCCTGCTAGGTAAAGCATTCGCCGATACCATGCTGGAACTATCCGGTAAATCCAACAAGGTATTGCCACCCAAGCTCAATGGCTTCGGCCCGCCCAAAGAGAGCAAATAAGGCAATGCCGTGCGGCACCTCACGACCATGAAACCAACCCTCCGGCAAGCGTTTCCCGCCTATTTAATCGGCACGCTGTTGTTCGCACTGCCTGCGCAAAGTGATGCCGGGGAGCCGATTGCTATCAATTTGAATGATGCCATTCGTTCCAGTGATTTCGCGCGCTACTTCAGCCATATTTCCGCGTGGCTCAATCAGAAGGCTTCGATCAAGCCAAGCGAGGCAGCCTTGACCACCCTGCTAGATGAACCTGCCTTTGCGCTCGCGCTGGCCGAACGCCAACTCATTGCCAAGACCGGCGCAGATAAGCTGACTACCTTTGCCAAGGCGGCCCCATCTAACGCCGCATTCATCAGTTGGCTTTTGAAAAACACGCAGGCGCTGAATCTTTACTTGGAGGGGTCCATCCCGCTCAGCCTCGCGGCCAGAGAAGAGAACCGTTATACGCTGCCAGTTGAATCACTTGAAATCTGGAAAAGTATCTTCACTGCCGACCCGGATTCCAAGGACGGCATCTATCTGAAGTTAGCCATCGCCACCGCCATCGCGCCGCCCGGCAGTATCAATATCGGTGCCGGTGGAGCGAAGACTCCGGCGACCCCACTGGCTCGCTACTGGCATTTCAAGAACGCCCATAAAAACAAGGAGCTGTTCCCCAGTTTCGATCACCTCACGGTTTGGGAATATAGCAAGATCGTCAGCTCAGGTGCATCCGACGAGGATCTAACGTGGGCGCGGCAAATGATCAATACCTGGCAACCAGACTTGAAGACCCACGAGTTGGTTGTCAACTCGACCAGCGAGGTGTGGCGGAGAAACTCGCCGATTGAATTTAATGGTAGCTTTAAAAACGTCCTAGCAGGCGGTGGCAAATGTGGTCCACGCTCGTCATGGTCGGTGATGATTTGCCATGCCTTCGGGATTCCTGCAATCGGAGTCGGGCAACCGGGCCATGCCTGCGTGGCTTATAAAACCGCATTCCCCATGAATGAACCCCAGCCTGGAAGTGCTTGGAAGGTCGGTTATGGGCGCGGCTGGGAAGTTTCTAAGCTCGAAGGAATGAGCGGACTCGACTTTCTAGCAGGCGTGCAACAGCGAGATCACTCGGCGGAGTTTTCGCGGATCGAACATTTGCGCTGGTTTGCCTCCACGCTAACCGCGCCAGAGTCGGCAGCTTCGATCATGGCAGTCGCCCACCAGATTCAGCAATCGCTTGCAGAGGTGAAGACCGATGTCACCGCATCCCTCAAGCCGGAAGAGGCTGAAAAAGAACCGCCCTCGCAGGCCAATCCCACTGCGGCATCCATCAATGGGCCGGTGAAAGTAACCACTGGCACAACTCACATTGAGGCCGCTGCTTTCACCAGCATGTCAGGAGTGAAGATATATGATTGTTTCACCGGCGGCAAACAGGTGAATTTCCAAAAGAACATCAATGAGAGTTGGTTGGATTATACACTCCACGTTTCCACGGCAGGGACCTATTCCCTCACCCTCAAAATCGCAGCCGCAAATGTGGATCAGGTTTTTAACCTCAAGACAGGCACCAGTGAGCCAGTCACCGTTAAAATCCCATGGACTACAGGCTTGTGGGATACGACTCCTCCAGTGGATCTTAAACTAGAAGCGGGCACCCAAACCTTGCGGATTTCAGCCCCATTCCAACGAGCGATCGCCTTGCGCTATCTCGAACTCAAATCTAAATAGTTATTGCGATGAGATACATTCATTTACTCGCGATTCGTGCCTTGTGTGCTGCCGCGCTGATCACTCAGGCGTTTGCTGCCGAATCAACCCATCGGCCTAACATTATCCTTTGCATGACAGATGACCAAGGCTGGGGTGACGTGAGTTACAACGGATTGAAACATATCCAAACTCCTAACCTCGACGCGATGGCTGCCGCCGGCCTGCGTTTCGACCGTTTCTACTCCGCACATCCGAGTTGCTCCCCCACCCGCGCCAGCGTGATGACGGGCCGCCATCCTTTCCGCGACGGCACATTCTGGCCGGGGATGCCGTTGCGCAAACAGGAGATGACCCTCGCCCAAGCCGTCAAGCGTGCGGGTTATGCCACCGGCCATTTCGGCAAATGGCATCTCAGCGGTGGCCAGCCTGGGATGGGTCGCGCACTACCCGCCAGCGATCCCCTGCATCCCGGAAATTTTGGATTCGACGAGTGGTTCTCCGTCTCTAACTGGTTTGATACGAATTGGACATTCAGCCGCAATGGCACTCCGGTAAAAGTATCTGGCGACGGCTCGGATGCCATTGTTGCGGAAGCACTATCGTTCATCGAAAAGAAGGTGGCCACCAAAACTCCGTTCTTTACGGTCATTTGGTTCGGCAGTCCGCACATCCCTCTAGCGCCCACTGCTGAGGATCTAGCAGCGGCGGGTGGTTCGCCCTACTATGGTGAAATGGTGGGTGTGGATCGCAGCATGGGCACGCTGCGCACTGCCCTCCGCAAACTCGGCATTGCTGATAACACCATGGTCTGGTTCAACAGCGACAACGGTGCGTGGATCAATGAAAAAGCAGCACCCGACAGCAATGGCTCGAACGGAATTCTGCGTGGCGGCAAGGGCGAACTTTGGGAAGGCGGCATCCGCGTCCCCGGCATCATTGAGTGGCCGGCACATATCAAAACTCCCGCCATCACCCAAGTGCCTGCCTGCACCAGTGATATCTATCCGACAATTGTAGAACTCCTAAAGATCGACATTCCCAACCAGATCCAACCGCTCGATGGGATCAGCCTGGTTTCCCTGCTGGATGGCAAAATGAAGGCGCGCCCCTCCCCTATCGGGTTCTGGACTCATGACCAAGGAACTCTCGATGCAAGCCCCGCCGCTTGGAGCGACAACCAATATAAACTCCAAAAACGCGGTCCGGATAAGTATGAGCTCTATGATCTCACCGCTGATATTTCGGAGAAAAGTAACCTCGCCGCGACCCACCCGGAGATCGTCACTCGCATGAGATCCGAGTTAGAGAGTTGGCAAAAATCCGTTCAGCGCAGCAACCGCGGTGAGGACTACCCAGAAAAGCGAGTGATAGAAGTAGGGAAGACTGCCACCCAGTGAATCCAAGGATGAAACCCTATTTAATAACTTCACTCATCCGTCCGACTATCGGGGTTGTCGCGATTTCCCAACTCTCACGAGCTGTGGAACCTACGACCGGACTGACAGACACATGGCAAGCGGCGGAATTGCCCATCTATTGTGATCCAGATGATGACTGGGCCAAAGACCCGTCGGTCATCAAGGTCGGTGAAATCTTCTATATGTATTACACCAGTGCCAATCCCTGGCAGGACGGCGGTGCTGGCGGCAAGGGCGAGCCACGGATCGACTACGCCACCTCGCCGGATGGGATCAAGTGGACTTATCAGGGACTGGCCATTCCCAAAGGCAAACCTAGCGAATGGGATGAGGAACGGACACAGGCACCCGCTAAGCCGGTTTTAAAAAACGGTATTTATTATATGTACTATGCCGGCAAGAATGCCAAATCAGCCGTTGCCATCGGCTATGCCACGTCCACAGATTTGCGCAAGTGGACCAAGCACTCCGGCAATCCGGTGCTGAACATCGGCAAATGCAATGATCCCTATATCTATCTAGAAAACGGCACCTACTACCTGTTCCACACCTCTGAGGGAGACGGCATTCGTTATGTGACATCGACCGATTTACTCACTTGGTCAACGTCACCGGTCGCCACTGGAGCCGTCGGCGAAGGGAGTATCGTAATCAAAGATGGGCCGACTTATACCCTGCTGGGCTGCATCGGCTTCTCGGGAAACGGTGAATATTACGAGACCTACACGACCCAAGACCTTGCGAGACCTTTCACCGACTGCGGGAAAACTAAAATTAACATTCCTGAGTTTGCGAAAGGTTCATTGTGTCATGGCGATATCATCCAGAACGGAAAAGACTACTGGTTCTACTTCCAGGGCACCCGCGATGGCGGCCGAAAATTTCAGATCGGCTTGGCCAAACAAGCGGTGCCCGAAATAAAATAATCTTACTAACCCACTTCATGAAACTCCAAACTAAACCACTGATTTGCTATGCTGCCATGGCAGCAATCATCACCTGCGGAAATGCCGCAGAGAATCCCAAGAGCCTGCCGGATCTCACCCAAAACAATGTGGTGGATCGCGACCAGACCTACAACCTCGGTGCCACCGGCCTGCGTGGCTGGATCTATACCAGAGCCGCGAACAACCTCGATAGCCAGCAGGGCCGAACGACCACGGCCAGCCGCCAGATTCTTGTCACTCACGTCGGCGCGAAGTCACCTGCGGATGGACTGATGAAAGTGGATGACATCATCCTCGGCACCGATGAAAAGCCCTTCACCGATGACGCCCGCAAGAGTATCGCGATGGCGATTCAAAAGGCTGAAACCGAGGAGAACCATGGAGTCCTGAAGTTAATGGTCTGGCGCGCGGGTAAGACTCAAACCATCGAGATCAAGCTGCGAGTCATGGGTAGCTACACTGCCACCGCGCCCTATGATTGTCCAAAGTCTAAACTCATCTTCGACGATGCCTGCAAGGTGCTAGAGAAGGAGCCGCTAGAAATGAGTTGGTCAGGTGCGGTGAATGGACTCGCTTTGTTAGCGACGGGTGATCCCAAGTATCTGCCCAAGCTGCGTGACTTCGCCCATCAGCTAGGGCCACAGACTCTGAAACTGGAACTCAAAGATGGAAGTGTGGTCTGGGACTGGGGCTATCGTAACCTTTTCCTAAGCGAGTACTTCCTGCAAACTGGCGATAGCGAGGTGATGCATGCCATCGAGCAATACACCCTCTTCCTCGCCAAAGGGCAAAGTATGTATGGCACCTTCGGTCATGGTATCTCAAGCCTAACCACCGAGGGTCAACTGCATGGTTCCATCCCACCTTACGGCCCGGTCAATGCGGTGGGTCTGGTCGGAAACATCGCAATTGTGATGGGTAAAAAATGCGGAGTGAAAGATCCTGAGATCGACCCCGCCATCGACCGTGCATCCAAGTTTTTTGGATACTTCGTGGACAAAGGCGCGGTGCCCTATGGCGAGCATATGCCATGGCCGAACCATGATAACAATGGGAAGAATGCCATGGCAGCGATGCTGTTTGCCCTGCAAGGCGACAAGGTGAAGGAAACGCAGTTTTTCGCCAAGATGGTGACTGCCTCCTATCAGAACCGCGAATACGGCCACACCGGACAAGGCTTCAGTTATCTATGGGGCGCACTTGGAGCCAATACCGGTGGCCCGTTGGCCACAGCCGCCTTTATTAAAGAAGCATCATGGCATCTCGATCTGGTCCGGCGCTGCGACGGCTCATTCACCTATGACGGCAGCGAACAATACGGCGCAGGAAAAACGGATGATGACACTTACTATGGCGATAGCAGTTACGACGGACTCAGTCCCACCGCCAGTTATGTCCTAACGTATTCCATGCCCTTGAAGAAGATCTGCCTGACCGGACGGGATGCGAACCCGGCAAATTGGCTTGGCCAAAAGGACGTGACCGAGGCAATCGCATCCGGCCACTTCGACCTCACTCGCAAAAGCTTAACTCCCGACCAACTCATTGCAGCCTTTGCTGACTGGTCGCCGATCGTCCGCGGTTGGGCTGCTGAAGAACTCAGTAAACGGCCTGAAAGTGCCGCGCTGGTTCCTTCACTGATCACCATGGCGGAAGCCTCCGATGGACGCAAACGCCAAGGCGCGGCTGAGGCTTTGGGATATATCAATGATCCCGCCGCATTGCCGGTGTTAGCTCGGTTACTCACTCATGAAGATCGCTGGTTGCGTGTCAAAGCCGCTAATGCACTCAAGAACATGAGAGATCGGGCAAAGCCGGTCATCCCCGAAATGCTCAGGGCGGTGGTCGATACGGCACAGCCAGTTTACCCGGTGGTTTGGGAGGATCCCATCCAGCTCACTCATGGCGAACTCGCGGCTGCTTTGTTCGACGGGCTTCTGCAAAACTCCATCAAGGGGGTTGATCCGGAACTACTCTATCCGGCGATTAGAGCAGTTGCCAGAAATCCTGATGGCATGGCTCGCGCTACATTGACCGGCACGATTGAAAAACATCTATCTGCGGAGGACGTCAAGAAACTCGCGCCGGACCTGGTGGAAGCCATCAAGATCCCATGCCCGGCAGACACGATGTTTAGTGCAGAGATCCGGATGAGTGCCTTCCGGGCATTGAGCAAATATCATTATAAGGAAGCCATCGATGCAGGAGTGATCTTCGCAAAAACTCAAGGCGGCCACGGCAGTGAAAGCAGAACCGGGGAAATCGTAAAGCTCATCGCCAGCTATGGCACCGCCGCCCGTGGAGCGATACCGGGACTTAAAGAATTGATCGATACGCTGAACCTACAAGCCAAGAACCACGAGTTCCCAGCGGACCTCAATGTCCGAAGAACTG